>JAWOAQ010000242.1:0-26932 GCA_046498495.1 Salinibacter sp.
CTGGATGGCGTTCTATCGGCCCTCCACGCGCCGCTTAGAAGACGTGCAGATCACGCACCGCGTGTCTCCGGACGGATTTGCGGTGGGGCTTTACGTTGGATCGCACGCCTCAGATTTGCTCACGCAAGCCAAGCGCCGCATTGATGGGGCGCCTGCCACGTATCTCGACCACGTGAACCCACTTCTTGAGCAGACGGGCTGGCGGTTTTACACCCATCGGGGGAGCGGAAAAAACGAGACGCGAGAGGTTATCGACACCCCGCTCGATGCCGTGCCGGGCTCGGTTGGTGGGGCGGACGGGATCTACGTCCGTCATTACATTGACCGGTCCGAAGCCATTGATCTGGGCGCTGGCCTCGTCGACCGGGCGCTGGATTTGGTCTGTGCGCTCTGGCCCCTCTACCGGTTCTACCTATCCGACCAGTGGGCGGGAAAGTAGCCCGGGTGGACACGCGTCGTTCCGTTCGGTAGGTTGCGGTCGCACTGTCTCAGGGGATCGATCTACGGCGATCATGTCCGACCTCATCTCCACCTCGACGGATGGACCGGTGCGCACGATCCGGTTGAACCGTCCCGACAAGCGCAATGCGCTGAACGCCGCCCTCGTCACGGCCCTCAAAACCGAACTCCGACGTGCCGAAGAGGACCCCACCCGGGTCCTCGTGCTCACGGGGGCCGGGTCGGCCTTTTCCGCGGGGGCAGACCTGGCGGATCTCCGGGCGATGCGCACGGCCGCGCCGCTCGACAATGAGCAGGACTCGCGCCATCTCGCGGGGATGTTCCGACAGATCTACCGTCATCCGAAACCGATCATTGCGGCGGTGAATGGCCATGCCATTGGCGGCGGGTGTGGCCTGGCCGCGGTGTGCGACTTTTCGGTGGTGAGCACGGAGGCCAAGCTGGGGTTCAGTGAGGTCCGGATTGGGTTTGTGCCGGCGATCGTGATGGTGTTTGTGCGGCGGAAGGTGGGGGAGACCGCGGCTCGCGACCTCCTGCTCCGCGGGCGCCTCGTGGGGGCGGAGGAAGCCGTCGATGTCGGGCTCTTCACGGAGGCGGTGCCGCCGGACCGGGTGGCCGACCGCGCAAGCGAGCGCGCTAAGGAACTCGCGACGGAGACGAGCGGCTCGGCGGTGGCCCTCACGAAGCGCATGCTGGCGCAGGTGCCGGGGATGGGCTTTGAGGAAGCGCTCGACTACGCGGTGCAGATGAATGCCTTTGCCCGTGGAACGGAGGACTGCCGGGCGGGCATCGATGCCTTCCTCGCCGATGAGGATCCGCCGTGGAAGCAGTCGGGGGCCGATCGAGAAGGAGGGGAATGACCCCCCGACCGGTACGTCGTGGGCCTCGAGCGCGGCACATGCTCCGGCACGGCCGGCCCACTGGCCCGTATATTCCCACGCACCGCCTCGATGGAGGGGGGGACCGCCGTCTGGCCGACCCTCTATACGGGCGTTCGACGAAAAGGGGATCGTCAACTCGATGGATCACGCAGGCCCACTGGCGCCCCGCCCACGAAATCTTTACGCGGTGCGCTACCATCTTCGGAGCGCGACTGTTACATTTATATCCGGACGAGGGCCACGATTACGTTTTGCTGATTAATACCACGCTTGCACACCATGGGACAGAACGTTGCGGAAAAACTTATTGAGAGCCACCTGGCCGACGGAAGCCTTGACGGCGTGGAGGTGGGGGAGGAAATCGACCTCAAAATGGACCAGACCCTGACCCAGGACGCCACGGGAACGATGGTGATGCTGGAGTTTGAGGCGATGGGCATCCCCCGCGTCCAAACCGACTTGTCGGCGCAGTACGTGGACCACAATCTCATTCAATCTGACTTTAAGAACCCGGACGACCACCTTTTCTTGCGGAGTGCCTGCAAGAAGTTTGGCGTGTGGTACAGCCGGCCGGGCAACGGCGTAAGTCATCCGGTCCACCAGGAGCGCTTTGGGAAGCCGGGCCAGACGCTGATCGGTTCGGACAGTCATTCGCCCGCGGCAGGGGCGATCGGCATGCTCGCCATCGGGGCGGGCGGCCTGGACGTGGCGATGGCCATGGCCGGCAAGCCGTACACGATCAACATGCCCGAGGTGTGGGGCGTGAAGCTGACCGGAGAGCTGCCGGACTGGGTGAGCGCCAAGGACGTCATTCTCACGATGTTGGAGCGCCACGATGTGGACGGGGGCGTGGGCCAGATTATTGAATACTACGGGCCGGGCCTGGATAGCCTCAGCTGCATGGACCGTCACGTCATCGCCAACATGGGCACGGAGCTGGGGGCCACGAGCACCGTTTTTCCGTCCGATGAGGAGGTGCGGCGCTTCCTGAAGCGACAGGGGCGCGAAGAGGTCTTCCGTGAGATTACGGCCGATCCGGAGGCCACGTACGACGAGCACGAGGAGATTAACCTTTCGAAGCTTGAGCCGAAAATTGCCAAGCCGAGCAGTCCGGGCAACGTGGTCCCCGTTCGTGAGGTGGAGGGCAAGGAGATTTACCAGAGCTACGTGGGCTCCTCGGCCAACCCTGGCTTCCGGGACTTCGCCAGCGCCGCGGAGATTGTCGACGGCCATCAGGTGCACGACCGCGTGTCCTTCGATGTAAACCCGACCTCCCGGCAGATTTTGGAGAACCTGATGAACACGGGCCACCTCCAGATGCTCACGCGCGCCGGGGCCCGCATCCATCAGGCGGGTTGCAACGGGTGCATTGGCATGGGGCAGGCGCCCGCCACTGGACAAATTTCGGTCCGAACGGTGCCCCGCAACTTCCCCGGCCGCTCCGGTACGAAAGAGGACGCGGTCTACCTCGTCAGTCCCGAGACGGCCGCGGCCTCCGCGCTGACCGGCGAGATTACGGATCCCCGCGATCTTGAGGATCTCTACGGGATGACGTACCCGAATGCCCAGGAGCCGGACGAGATTAAGATTAACACCGATCAGCTGGTTGAGCCTCCGTCGGCGGAGGAGGCCAAAGAGGTGGAGCTGGAGAAGGGGCCGAACGTGGTGTCGCTGCCTGAATTTGAGGCGCTCCAGGATGCGTTCGACCTTCCGGTGCTCCTGAAGGTGGGCGACGACATTTCGACCGACGAGATTATGCCGGCCGGCTCGCGGATCCTTCCGTACCGCTCCAACATCCCGAAGATTTCGGAATTCGTGTTCGAGCAGGTGGATGAGAGCTTCTTCGACCGGGCCATGGAGTACCAGGACAACGGCTTTGCTGTGGTGGGGGGCACGAACTACGGCCAGGGATCCAGCCGGGAGCACGCCGCCATTGCGCCGCGCTGGCTCGGCACCCGCGTCAAGGTTGCCAAGAGCTATGCTCGGATCCACCGGCAAAACCTGGCGAACTTTGGGATCCTGCCGCTCCTCTTCAAGGACGGCGAGGATTACGACAGCATTGAGCAGGGCGACACGCTCCAGTTCCGCAACCTTCGGGAGCAGGTGCGCTCCGGCACCGATGTGGAGGTGAGCAATGCAGACAAAGACGAGACCTACGTCTTTGAGCACGATCTCTCCGAGCGGGAGCTGCAGATGGTCCTGGAGGGCAGCCAGATTAGCGTGGTGAAGCAAGAGTTCGCCGACGTTGAGGCGTAACGCTTGCCTCCCGGCCTCGATACCGAAGCGGGGAAGCCTTCACGGGCTTCCCCGTTTTTGTTTGCACTCGTCTTGCCGCCTGCGCGCGCTCCGGTCATGTCGTACTCCAACGATCTGACAACGCTTCGGCCTTTTTACGACAACTGGTGGGGCGCGCGCCGGTCGTCCGCGCACGCCCTCTGGGCGTTTCACTCCGCCCTGACGGACCCAGTGGTGCCGGAGCCGCAAGATGACCGACCCTCCGTCGAGGCGTTCTTTGACGAAGAGCGCGACCGAGCGAAGGCGGGAGCGTCCCTTCACGTTGTGCCGGAACCCGTGTGGCGACGGGCGTACGAGGCGTGCCGGGATCACGAGTTGGACCAGGACCTTCTGGGCGCACAGGTTGAGGCTGCGCGGACGTTCGTGGGCCGCGTCCGGTTTGCATCCGCCAACACCCTTGAGACCTTCGTGCGTCTGTGGGCGGTGCCCCATGCCCGTCTTCTGGCGGCGCTGGCGGACCTTCGACTGTCGGCTCAGCGCCGGCATGTGGACGAATTGGCCCGGGGGTTTTTCTTCCTGGGCCGCCTCCTGACGCTGCCGGAGGACGTCCAGGAGAATCGACTCTTCGTTCCAAAAGAAGAACTGGACTGGGCGGACGTCTCGGTCGGGCAGCTCCAGGATGGACGGGTAACGGAGGGGCTCCAGCGTCTCTTATGGAAGCAAAGCGTTCGGGTGCGAGATGCTCTTGCACAGGGGGCCCCGCTTCTGTCCACGCTCTCCGTGCGCCGGAAGTACGTTCTCAAGTATTACTGGATGGGCGCCCTTGCCCTCCTTAATGAACTCGAACGGCGGGACTTTGACCTCTGGACGGCGCCCGCCTCGCTTTCCTGGTTCCGACAGTCCCAGGTGTACCTCCAGGTGCTCTTTGGGCGCACATCGATCCGATAATCGAGGCTTCCTCCCGAATTTCGCACACCCCAATCCCGTTCTGATGACTACCTACAAAGATGCAGGCGTTGACGTAGAGGCTGGCGATGCCGCTGTGGACCGCATTCGCCCTATGGTTCGAGAGACGCATACCCCCGGGGTGCTGGCCGACATCGGAGCGTTCGGCTCCTTTTTTGAACTGGATGCGGAGACGGAGACCCCCGTGCTCGTCTCGTCGGTCGATGGGGTTGGCACAAAAGTAAAAGTGGCGAGCCGGATGGGGCGCTTCGATACAATAGGGCAGGACCTCGTAAACCACTGTGTGAATGACATCGCGGTCTGTGGCGCGCGCCCGCTGTACTTCCTGGACTACATCGGCGTGGGAACGCTCCGCCCCGAGGAGACGGAAGCGATCGTGCGGGGGTTCGCAACGGCCTGTACGGACAATGGCTGTGCCCTTGTGGGAGGAGAAATGGCGGAGATGCCCGACGTGTATGGGGAGGAGAATTTCGATCTGGTGGGAGCCATTACAGGCGTGGTCGAGAAAGAGCACATCCTGGATGGATCGGACGTTGGCGTGGGGGATGTGCTGTTGGGCCTGCCGTCGACCGGGATCCACACCAATGGCTATACTCTGGCCCGCACGGTTTTATTTGATTCATACGCGGTTGAGGACCGGCCGTCGGTGCTGGGGGGGGAAACGGTGGGGGAGGCGCTTCTCCGCGTCCACCGGTCCTATCTGGCGCCCATTCGGACCCTGATTGAGGCGGGCGGAGTCCAGGGCTTCGCCCACGTAACCGGCGGTGGGCTCCCGGGGAATCTGGGGCGTATTCTTCCCGACGGGTGTTCGGCCCACATCAATTATGACGCCTGGCGCCGCCCGCCGCTCTTTTCGCTGATCCAGGAAGCGGGAGACGTGCCGGAGGAGGACATGCGCCGGACGTTCAACCTTGGCATTGGCCTCGTCGCCGTCGTGTCCTCGGATCAGGTGGAGGCTGTCCAGCGACTGCTCGACCAGGAGGACGAGTCGCACGTTGTGATCGGAGAGGTCACGGCCGATGATCGCGCGTCAGCGGCTGGGGGGGACGCAGCGTGAGCGCCGTAAACCGGAACATCCGCCGGCAGGGGAAGGGTAGGAAAGTACCTTTGGCAGGCAAAAGAGCATTGGGCCCTTCGGCTCTTCTCGCGTACTCTGTTCACGACGCGCCAGTGTTGCCATGTTGTCGCTTCTGGTGATTGTTTTGCTGAGCTACTTCCTGGGCTCCATCCCGGGCGCCCTGTGGGCAAGCAAGGCCCTACACGGGGTCGACATCCGCGAGTACGGAAGCCACAACGCAGGGGCCACAAATGCATTCCGGGTTGTTGGCTGGCCGGCCGGGGTGCTGGCAACCATTGTCGATATGGGCAAGGGCTACGTGTCGGCCGGGATCGTCGCGTCCTACATCCGGATCGACCCCATTCCTGAACTCAGCATCTTCGGATGGGAGACGACGGTGCTGGTGGGACTCCTGGCCGGCCTGGCGGCGATTGTGGGACACATGTATCCGATTTTTGCCCGGTTTGAAGGGGGGAAAGGGGTGAACACCGCCGCGGGGATTCTCCTGGCGTTGACGCCCATTACGACCCTTTACACCATGGCTGTTTTTGCGGTTGTGCTGCTCTCATCTCGGTTTGTCTCCCTTGCCTCGATCACGTCGTCTGTGGCCTTTCCCGCAATCGCGGCCCTTCGGAAGTACGGGATGGGGGCGGATCTCGATGGAAGCCTTCTCGTGATTGGGCTCCTCATTGGTACCGCCATCATTGTGGCCCACCGATCCAACATCCAGCGCCTCCTGCAGGGCAACGAGAACCGCGTGAGCTCTTTCCAGCCGGCGCAGGGCATGCTCGGCCGGGGCGAGATTTGATGTCTGCAAGGGTCCGTTGTCCTGTGAGTGAACGTTTCTTCCCATGTCGTCGCTAACCCTATTTGGGGCCGGCAGCTGGGGCACCGCCCTGTCGGTGCACCTGGCGTCTGCGGGTCGGGAGGTGACCCTCTGGGCGCGCCGCCCGGAGGCAGCCGAACGGCTCCGGCGTACGCGCCGAAACCCGTCGTACCTCCCGGAGGTCCCACTTCCAGCTGGGGTTCACGTAACCGCGGACCTGGAAGCCGCCGCGGCCGCCTCCTCGCTCTGGGGCATTGCGGTTCCGTCCCAAAACCTCCGGTCCGTTGCGGAGCGGCTCCAATCGCTGATCCCCTCGCGGCCTACGGTGGTGTCGCTGGCGAAGGGGATCGAAAATGAGACCCTTCGCACAATGTCGCAGGTCCTGGATGAGGTTCTCCCATCGGTCCCTGCGTCTCGCATCGGGGTGCTCTACGGGCCCAGTCACGCGGAGGAGGTGGCGGAGGGACGTCCCACCACTGTCGTTGCCTCGGCTCCCGAAGCGTCGGTCGCGAAGGAAATCCAACAGGCGTTCATGACCGATCGGCTCCGGGTCTACGTCAATACCGATGTCATCGGTGTTGAAATTGGCGGCTCGGCCAAAAATGTGTTGGCCATTGCGGCTGGCATTGGGGACGGCGTAGGCTACGGGGACAATGCGAAAGCGGCCCTCATCACGCGAGGGATTGCCGAAATCCGGCGGCTCGGGCTGGCACTTGGCGCCCGTCCCGAAACCTTTGCGGGGCTTGCCGGCATTGGCGATCTGATCGTTACGTGCATGAGTTCCCATAGTCGGAACCGGTATCTGGGAGAACAAATCGGAAAGGGGCGTTCCCTGGACGAGGTCGTTGACCATATGGACATGGTCGCGGAAGGCGTACGGACCACGCAGTCGATTTATGGCCTTGCGCGACAGTATGAGATCGAAATGCCGATCACGGAGGCGGTTCACGCCGTTCTGTTTGAGGGGCGAGATCCCAAAGCCATGGTTGAGCAGCTCATGACGCGCTCGGCCAAGGAGGAGCACTGGCGTCCGGATGGCCTGCAGAAACGTGCGGAGTAGTGGGCGGCACGAAGGGCCATGCCTTCGTTCTACGTGTGTGATAGGTGCTATGACGTTTCGAGAACTGGAGCAGTTGGTGGAACTTGGAGAGGGAATCAGCCTGGAGTTTAAGCGTCAGGTCCCCCGCCCAAAGCGCATTGCGAAAGAAGTTGTGGCGCTGGCGAATACGCACGGGGGCCGGATTGTCCTGGGTGTGGACGACGACGGCACGATTACCGGCGTGAATGATGCCTCCGAAGAAGAATTTCTGCTCCGACAGGCCACGCAGGCCCACTGTGTCCCATCCGTTGAGTATCATACGGAACGAGTCGTCGTGGGGGAGCGCCAGGACGTGCTTGTGGTTGTGGTGCCTGAGAGCCGGTCGAAACCCCACGTGGTTGTGGAGGGGGCGCCGTCGTCGAATGGCGAGGGGCCCGTGTACGTCCGAGTGGAGGAGCGGAGTGTGGAGGCGAGTGACGAGACGGTGGAGCAACTCCGCAATCAGACGCCCTCCGGGGGCGTGACGTTTGAGTTTGGGGAGACGGAATCGCTCTTGATGCGCTACCTCGACGACTACGGGCGGATCACCGTCTCTGAGCTGGCCCAACTGGCAAACATTCCCGCCGAGCGCGCCTCACAAACGCTGCTACGCCTGACCCGAGCGAACCTTTTGCACCTTCATCCCTCGGAAGAGGGCGATTACTTCACGCTGAACTACTGACAGGCCCGGAGCGGGTACATGGACGGGACAGGCCAATCTCTGTTATTGCAATATGCCCCTCTACCCTCGCCACTCGGGAAGAGGGCCGCCGCTTCTGTCGTCCCGAAGCCAGAAGCGGCGTGTTCGGTTCGTCGCGTCCGCCTGCGAGCCCATTTGCGGCGGCACAGTGCGGTGCCCACCGTCCTGCGCACTGGTTGTATCTCCAACGCCGTGTGAGTAAACTATGTGTGCGCGACTCATCTCCGTTATTGATCCTCGCTGATGCCCGTTACGGATACAATTTCCCTGCAGGAGACCGCTCGTGAGCGGTACCTCAACTACGCCCTTTCCGTCATCACCAGCCGGGCCCTGCCCGACATCCGGGATGGACTGAAGCCCGTGCAGCGGCGGATCTTGTTCGCAATGTTTACCAACCTCAATCTGTACCCCGACAAGCGGCACCGCAAGAGCGCGACGGTGGTGGGGGACACGATGGGGAAATACCACCCGCACGGGGACAAGGCCATTTACGACGCCATGGTGCGGATGGCGCAGCCCTTTTCCCTGCGCGCGCCCCTCGTTGATGGGCACGGCAACTTTGGGTCCATCGACGGAGATAACGCGGCGGCCATGCGCTACACGGAGGCGAAGCTTCGCCCCCTGGCCATGGAAATGCTGGAGGAACTTCGACAGGACACCGTTGACTACCGCGACAACTTCGACGGCACGGCGCAGGAGCCCGTTGTGCTGCCGTCGCGGGTTCCCAACCTCCTCGTGAATGGGGCGAGCGGGATCGCGGTGGGCATGGCCACCAACATCCCGCCGCACAATCTGGGAGAGGTGGTGGACGCTGCCCTTCACATGGTCGACGAACCCGATGTGTCCACGGAAACGCTTGTGAAGAAGCACATCCAGGGCCCCGACTTCCCGACCGGCGGTCGTCTACTAAACACTGAAGACGAGATCGTCGAGCTGTACGAGTCGGGGAAGGGGACCATCGAGATGCGAGGGGCCTACCGCGAAAAGGGGAAGACACGGGCCATTATCGAGTCCGTCCCGTATGGCGTCGATAAAAGTAAGATTGTCGAAGAAATTGCCGATCATATCGCGGAAGAGAACGTCCCGCAGCTTTCGAACGTGCGCGACGAGTCAACCGACGATGTGCGGATTGTGCTCGAGCTCAAGCGAGGCTCGGATACCGAGGCGGCGATGGCTTATCTCTACAAGCATACCAAGCTGCAGCAGCGGTTCCACGTGAACCTCACGTGCTTGGTGCCCACGGAGGATGCGGAGGTGGGCGCCCCACGACAGGTGGATCTGCGGACGATCCTCCGCCACTTCCTCGACTTCCGCATGGAGGTGGTCACCCGGCGCCTCCAGCACGAACTGGACAAGCTGGAGGATCGGATCCACATCCTGGAGGGCTTCGAGACGATTTTCGACGCGCTCGACGAAGCAATTAAGATGATTCGGGCGTCGAAGAACAAGGACGATGCCGCGCAGCGCCTCATGCATCGGTTTCGCCTTGATCGGGCGCAGGCCAACGCCATCCTGGAGACGCGGCTGTACAAGCTTTCGCAGATGGAGGTGGAGGCCATCCACGAGGAGCTGGAGCAGAAGCGAGCACGAGCCGACGAGATCCGATCCCTCCTTGCCGATGAGGAGGCGCGGTGGGCGGTGATCAAGGAGGAGCTCCGGGATGTCCGCTCAGCGTACGCCGACGAGCGGCGCAGCGTGCTGGTGGGCCCGGAGGCGCGGATGGAGTACACGGAGGAGGACTACATTGTCGACGAGGACGTGCACGTTATTGTGACGCGCGATGGGTGGGTGAAGCGGCAGGGCACCTACTCCGATCTCGATGCGATCCGCGTGCGGGACGGAGACGCGGTGGGGTGGGTTTTGCCTGGGTCGACGCGAGCAACGGTCGGGTTTTTCACGAACTACGGCACCTGTTACACCACCCGGATCGCAGACATCCCAAGCACCACAGGGTATGGAGACCCGGTGCAGAAACTGTTCTCGTTCGAGGATGGGGAATACGTGGTCGGGGCCGTGTCCTTCGACGATCGGGTGCTGCCGGATCCGTATCCCCCAGAACCGGCCGACCAGGCGGATCTTTTCGACACCGACAATTTTGATCCGGACGACCCGGAGGCCCCGGCCGAGCCCTATGTGGTGGCGATTTCAAAAGGGGGGAAAGCCACCCGCTTTACGCTCGATGGGTTTATGGAGCCGTCGACCCGCACTGGGCGCATGTACATGCGGTTCGACGGAGAGGACGAGGCGATCGGCGCCCGGCTGGCCCGGGGGCACGAGAACGTCTGCCTCGCCTCGCACGACGGCCGCGCGCTCGTCTTTCCCGTGCATCAGACGTCGGTGTACAAGGGCGCGGCCAAGGGCGTGCGGGCCATCAAGCTGGAGGAAGGCGACCGGGTGCTTGGCTTCACGTTGAGTGACCGGGCCCGAGAAGGGTTGACCGTGGAAACAAACAACGGCCGGGAAGAAATTGTCCGTACAACCAAGTTTGACGTGACGAACCGGGGCGCAAAAGGCACACTGGTCATCAAGCGCGGGTACTTCGCTGAGGTGTTTCCCGAGCCGGTTGTGCAGTCCACCGACAACGCCGGCTGATGTCGGGATCTCAATCCGTTGACGTACGAATTCACGACGCACATTGAATGGCGACGACGTATACCGGAAAAGACATCGACGTTCTTGAGGGGCTGGAGCCGGTGCGAAAACGGCCCGGCATGTATATCGGGGGGACCGGGCGGCCCGGCCTCCACCACATCCTCTGGGAGGTTGTGGACAATGCCGTCGACGAGGCCACCAATGGCTACGCCTCGATGATCGAGGTAACGCTCCACGAGGATGGCACCAGCGTCACGGTCACCGACAACGGGCGGGGCATCCCGGTCGATGAGCACCCAGAGAAGGGCGTGCCCACGCTGGAGCTCATCCTGACCACGCTTCACTCCGGGGGCAAGTTCGACGCCAGCAACTACATCACGTCGGGCGGGCTGCACGGAGTGGGCGTTTCGGTGGTGAATGCCCTCTCGGAAGAGATGATCGCCACGGTCAAACGGGACGGGACGGAGTTTCAACAGCAGTTCCGGCGCGGGACGCCCGTGACGGATCTAGAAACGACCAAGGAGAGGACCCGGGGTACGGGGACGTCCATTTTCTTCCGGCCCGACCCTGAAATTTTTGAGTCCGTGACGTTCGATCCCGAGTGGATCCGCGAGCAGTTGGAGGTCAAGACGTACCTCAACCGTGACCTCAAGATCGTCTTCGTCGATGAAACGAGCGAGGAGCGGCACAAGCTCCACCACGAAGGCGGCATTGAAGAGTACCTGTCACACATGGTGGACGATTTACAGGTCAATGCCATCCATGAGGACGCGTTCATGATGGAAGGCGATGACTTGGAAGGAGAAGGCCACCTTGAGATTGCGCTGCAGTGGACGGATGTGCCGAAGGAGCAGGTGCACACCTTTGTCAATGGCATTCCCACGCAGGACGGAGGGACGCACGAGCAGGGGCTGCGGGGGGGCATCCGGACGGTGATCCGATCCTACATGGACACCCATGACCTCGTCCCCCACCGCCTCGACATCACGGCCGACGATACGCGAGAGGGGCTCGTGGCCATCGTGAATCTCTTTGTGGTGGATCCGCAGTTTCAGGGCCAAACGAAGGACAAGCTCAACAACCCGTCCGTTCGGTCCCTTGTCTCAGGGGCCTTGAAAACGGAGCTTGAGCAGTACCTCAACGACCATCCCTCGACCGGAGAAGCCATCGCGTCGCGGGTTGTACAAGCTGCGAAGGCCCGTCGGGCGCGGCGATCCAGTAGCAGCGGCTCGGGTGGGCGGTCCGGTTCCAAGAGTCGGCTGAACCTGCCTGGGAAGCTGGCGGACTGTTCCTCCACCACGCCGAGCGAGTGTGAGCTCTTCATCGTCGAGGGCGACTCTGCCGGGGGCTCCGCGAAGCAGGCGCGCGATCGGAGCACACAGGCCGTGTTGCCGCTCCGGGGCAAGGTGCTTAATGCCGAGCAGGCCACCCTCGACCGCGTGCAGAACAACAAGGAGCTGTCCAATATTGTGCAGGCGCTGGGCTGTGGGCTCGGGGACGCCCTTGATCCGTCCGATCTCCGCTACCATAAAGTCATCCTCCTCATGGATGCGGACTCGGATGGCCATCACATTGCCACGTTGCTTCTGACGTTTTTCTTCCGGTACATGCGTCCGCTGTTGGAGGGAGGGCACGTATACATCGCCCAGCCCCCCCTGTACCGGATCGACGTAGGGAACGAAACGCACTGGGCCCTCGACGATGCCGATCGGGACGCCATCCTGCAAGACATTCGCCAGGATGGTCGCAACCTGAACGCGGACATTCAGCGCTTTAAAGGGCTGGGCGAAATGATGCCGGACACCCTGAAAGAAACCACCCTGGCCCCGGAGAGCCGACGACTGTTGGAGGTTGCGATTCCAGATACGGAACGAATGGTAACCGAGCGCACCATCACGGATTTAATGGGGCGCGACAGTTCAGCCCGCTTCAACTTTATCATGCAGCACGCGGGCGAGGCCGACGAACTGGATGTGTAGGGCCCGGCCCTCGGAGGGCCGACGGGCGGTCTTTTTTACTCCGAGGTGTCACACGAGCGGACATCCGAAGACACCTCAAAACGCGCGTCGTCCACCGGGGCATCAATCGTGGCCAGCACGTACGGAGAGGTCTGCACCTGGGTCACACTGCAATTCTCACCCGGGGAGCGTTCGGTATACTGAACCTGGGCCTCTTCTCCGGTGTCACTGAGGAGGGTCTGATCAATGCTCATATCGTACCCGCCGGTGGGCTGGGCCTCCATCACAATGACGAGAAGCGACTCCTCCTCAAAGTCGAGGGAGGGGCGGTCCGGGGTCGACGCCTTATGTCCGTGGAGTTGAGTCCAAACATCTGCGTATTCTGCTTCGCTCCGGACGACGCGTTGCAGGCCGCCTTCGATATTGCCATACTGTCCCTGATCGATTTCCTCCGTTTCGGGCGCGTCGGCGCTCAGGGTTTCGTGCGCAACATCCGTCGAGAACGAGGGGTCGTCGTCGCCACTGAGTCCAGCGACACCGTCACATCCCCCGGCGAACACAAGAGCGACCATGCCGAGGAGCCCTGCAAGCCAGGCACCGGAAGAAAACGGTTTGTAAGTGTGAATTGAAAACCGTCGCATGGGAATGAAGTGTATTTTGGGAAATGTATCTACTTCATCCAGAAGACGAACCTCCAGTCGATGTGTCACACAAAAGATTATCCTTTCACACAAAATAAACATTCGGTGGAGGGCGCACGCGCGGCAGCGGTTGAACGATCGTGAAAGCCCGATGGAATAACGCGCTGGGCTCCCGCGATGCCATTTCCCCCCTGAACCTTCGTATAGGGCATAAGTAGACTCCTATGTCTCCCCAAGTTTTGGCAACAGGCTCGTAGCTCAATCTGGTAGAGCAACGGACTCTTAATCCGTGAGTTGGGGGTTCGAGTCCCCCCGGGCCTACAAGACGAAACCCCTAACTCTCTGATGTACAGTGGGTTAGGGGTTTACTAGTTTGTTGTGGGTGCATTATTGGGTGCAACTCTTTGAGCGGGAATTTCCAACTCCCTTCTTTCTACCACTTCCGCTGGGACGGTGAGCCGAACCGCTCTTTATCTTACGACCGGCATCGCGACGGGGATGATCGTTGGGCTCATGGCGCTTGCCGGCGCCCCGACCTGGGCGTTGATCGGGGCGGCGTTTGGCGGATCGCTCCTCATCTGGCAATACCTAGCGCAAACTCCACTGGAAGAGTCAGCCGACCGGTCTCATTGAGGCATTTGGCGGATGCTTTCCAGCAGTTCCTCAGGCCAGCCCCTTTCGATGCCTGCAACACCGTACGTCTGCCCCGAAGCATGCACGAAGATACCATTGCTCCTCGCGCCCACGTCCGCATTCGGCACGCTGAGTGACTTGTGAAGCGCACCGATCGCACCTCCGACCGCTCGCTGGGTCTTTCTATTCCCACGGCGGCACGGGATTGGATCGAGCCCACAGGCTCTGGCCGGCGTTTCGCGCCTGTCGCTGAGGACAGGCGTATTCGGTGGCGTGCGGGACGGAGCGCCGGTCGTGCCACCGGTGCTGCCGCGAAGGGGTATGGTCCGATGTGAGCCCCCGATCTTGACACAGGCATCTTAACACGGGCGACGGCCCGTGGGGGGAGAGCTGTTCCCCGGGCCCTAAACCAAAAAGATGCCAGTCCAAGTAGATCAGTTGTTGCCTTGCGGCACGCCATAATCCGCCGCATCCAACCAGCGGAGTCTGGGTCATCGACTCCTACGTCCCGTCCGCCGGCTGGATGTTTTGATTGACGTGGAACCGGTTCTCGGGATCGTACTTCGTCTTGACTTCAACCAGTCGGTCGTAGTTTCCGCGGTAGCTGGCCCGAACTCGCTCCTGTCCTTCCTCCATCATAAAATTGAGGTAGGCCCCTCCCGCAGAGAAGGGGTGAAGCGCTTTCCAGTAGTCCCGCGTCCAGCTCCGGAGTTCCTCGTTCATCTGGGGATCGGGATCGACCCCGACAATAACCATCGAGTACGTGACGTCGCGATAGCTCCAGGCCGTTGCCTCTTCGTCGACCTCCTGAACGGCACCGTCTATCGGGTAGAGGTGCATCGTGGAAAGCGTTGAGGGCAGTTTCGCGCCGTGTTGAACGTGCAGTGCAATGGCCTCGTCGGGAATCTCGTCAACGAAGTCACCCTTCCAGTACCACTGGTCGCCCGGGGCGTAGAGCTCGTCGAACATGCTTTGGACTGCCGGATACGGCATCGCCTGTACGCCGTGGAGGGCGGGCTCGCCCACTTCCAAGACGGGAGCGAACGTCTGCTCGACCTCATCCTCCGGCCCGGTATAGCACCAGATGACTCCGCACATCTTCTTTCCGTGAAGCTTTTCGGGGAAGGGCGGCCCCGACGGGACGGTGAGGAAGGCGAAGAAGCCGTAGAGGTCGCGAGGGGCGGTGGGGAGGAAGTCCCGGTACCAGCGCAGGACCGTCTAGGCCTGCTCCATGGGCCAGAACGTCGGGCCTCCGTGGACCGTGTCGACCGGATGCACATCGAAGAGGAAGGACGTGACCACGCCGAAGTTGCCCCCACCGCCGCGCAGCGCCCAGAACAAGTCCGGATTTTCTTCCTCGCTGGCGTGAACGAAGCGACCGTCGGCCAGCACCACGTCCGCGCCGAGCAGGTTGTCGACCGTCAGTCCGTATTTCCGCGTGAGGTAGCCGTGGCCCCCGCCGAGGCTCAACCCGCCCACACCGGTCGTCGAGATAATGCCGCTAACCGCGGCCAGGCCAAAGGCGTGCGTTGCGTGGTCCACGTCCCCCCACGTTGCTCCACCTTCGACCCGGGCGGTTCGCGCATCGGGGTCCACGCGAACGGCGTTCATGGCCGAGAGGTCGATCACGAGCCCGTCGTCAACCATCGACAGACCCGGCCCGTTGTGCCCCCCACCGCGGATGGCCATCGGCACGTTGTTATCTCGGCCGAAGTTGACGGCCGCAATCACGTCGGCCACGTCCACGCACTGGGCAATGAAGCGCGGCCTTTTGTCAATCATGGCGTTGTAGATGGAGCGTGCCTCCTCGTACGCGGCGTCTCCGGGCTGAACGAGCGGTCCCCGCAGTTTAGAGGCGAACTCTTCTATGGCTGCTTTGGCACGGGCCGGTTGGCCGTTGGCTCTGAGCGTTGATGGGGACGGGGTCATAATGGGCTGAGGGTAGGGTGGCGGCACTTGGTCCCAAAGTAGGACACGCCCAATATACGAGTCTGCCTCCGATATCGACTGCACGTCCACTCACCTCCAGCAGGACACCGGGGGCGTATAGCTCGGTAGGCCCACGGATTATCGTGAGCCACACCAGGTTCAAGCTTCTCCAGAGGAGGCGTGAGCTTTTGCCCTCACATAGACCATCTGCCACGCATTGTAGACCTCGGGGTATGAACGTACTGCCATGAAAGACAGCCGACCGCGGACGACGGACCGCCTCAAGCGCCCCATTCGGCGGTCAGCGGTCTGTCGTCTGTCGTCAGCTCGAATATCAGCACGTAGGTCGCAACTTGGATTACAACGAGACCAGGGGGGACAGCGATTGGAGGCCAGGCCCCGGAGTTGAGACCAATAAAAAACGCCCACTCCAAGCCGACCGGAGTGGGCGTTTCTTAAACTGTTTCAGCGAATTCCAGATGGCGCGTTGCCCCGAAAAATCCAGATGGCGCGTTACCCCGACGTATTCCGCCAGATCCGCTCCAGCTGCTCGGGTGACCAGTCAATCGTCCCCTTCTTAGCCCCCGAGCTTTTAAGACTGTTAGCCGTCTTCAGGCGGCGGAAGCCCTGTTTCCTCTTGCGCCTTTTGGCCTTGCTTATCTGAAGGAGACGAGGCGGTCGACGGTGGCGGTAGGTCTTCCGAAACGGTTGGTGAAAGACACGCAGTTGTTTTCTCATGGTAAAACCTCCCCACCCGAAGGTGGATATGTTGCAGACCTGGATCACGTACAAATTATTCGACCAAGTCACCTCCTTTGACGCACGGGAGGGGGGAAGTTCCGCCCTATCGAAGATATAGTTCTGGAGTGGATAAGCTGTCTAGCCTCGCACCAAACCTGTCTGGAAGGTAATATACAACGTCTGCTCAAAGGGTCTCCTCGCCATCCTGTTTGGATAGTCAGGCGCCCCACGGAGGCTGTGAGCCGAGTTGCGCCACGTCTGTGTCGAAGAGAACCCTTCCGGCTCCAGGTCCGCCTTGCGGCAAGCCCGCTTGACGAGTCGATTTAGGGTGCGGTAGGAAATCGCCCCCGGGTGGGGGCTTCGCCGCTCCGCCGCACGCCCCTGAAAAGTCCCTCGTCTATAGAAGCCGCCCGTCGCCACCGAGAGAGGGCCTACACGGGGGGTACGTCGGGCTCGCCTCGTTTTTGAAGGTGGTGACTCATGCCTGTTCGCTTCCTGGTCCGGCTTCGAACGAGGGACGTCTATAAAAGACCTCCGTTGAGCCGTTCCCGCCACGGACGACGTACATGTTCTCCACGGAGACGAGAGGAGAACGCCAGAAAAACAAAAGTCGGGGGACGAACCAAATCGGACGCCCAATCGCAAATCAGGGGCCGCACGCTCTAGGGGGATCCTGACGCCGAGGGTCGCATGAACTGGGACCCGTTCAGTGTAGGCAGCACAACGATTTGGACCGGCCCCTCGGCAGCCGGCGGGCCTCTGGGCGAAAAAAATCGATCCGCCCGAGAGCGAACCGACCGAGAAGACGGTGGGATGAGTCTAGCTCTCGGATATGGCCGAGGAGGGTTCTCCCCTTTGGTACGCTCTTGTGACGACGCTCTTGTGGCTGATGTCAATGGACTTTCGGCGGCTGCTCTTTTCACGGCCGGTCCGCGCCACGAACCGGCCTTTTTTACCGATGTGATAGACCCGGTTCGGGTACCGAGGCCGGCCTGGCGGCCTACTGCCGAGGGATCAGATAGAGCTGGGTCTGACGCCCGTCGAGGTACCGAACCGTCTCCCCCGTGAAAAGCGCGTTTTCCTCTACCCGGAAGAGCACTTCTTGCCCGTCCCACTCGGGGACGCGGGCCGCCGCGTTCAGTTCGACAGAGTGCGCAGTATTCGGGCGAAGAGGAGCCTCTCCCTTGCCGGGCACCCCGTCCTGCTGGTCCCAAAGCCCGATGAGCGGCCCAGCCGCATGCCCGTGAAATCCGATCGGGTGGGCATAAATCGTAGCGTTGATGCCCATCGAGTCGGCTGCAGCGAGCGTCGATCGGAGCACCTCATTGCCCGTGCGCCCGGTCTCAAACCGATCGGTCAACACGTCCTGAACGCGATTGGCCATCCGTAGGCCCCGCTTGAGGCCGCTGGGGGCCTCCGTCTCCCCGGCACGGAGCACGTACGCGTGCTGCTGGGTGTCGGTGTGGAGGCGAAGGTAGGAAATGCCCAGGTCCACGTGCAGCAGGTCCCCGCGGCGGATAACCTGCGGAACCGACGTCGACGAAAAATCCCCGTCTTTGGTGGCGTCGGGGCGCTGAATGGAGACCGTGGGGTGGAACCAGGCTGTCAGGTCCAGATCGCGGATGCGGCTCCGGTACCACCACTGCAGGTCCTCCGTGGTGGTCACGCCGGGCTGGATGGCCTGTTCGGAGAGGCCTTTCGCGATGATCGATCGGGCTAAGCGGACGATCTGGGGATAGATGGCTCGTTCCGCCTCGGTTCGCGTTTCGAGCCAGCGCACCGCCAGCTCCTCACCCGACACCAGGCGGTCTTCGTAGCGGGCCGGGAGCGCCTCCCGAAGCTGGGCCTGTTCCGTGTCGGCCATGCCGTCGGCCAGGGCGAAGGTTTCCGATCGGTTAACCGCAATTCGCGCCGGATCCCGCGCCTCGATAATTTCGGCAAGGCGGGCCCACTGGTCGGGCTGCTCCTCCTTGTCCCAGGCCGCCTCGAAAAGAGCGTCCACGTCGTACCGCGACACGGCCAGCCGCTCGATGCCGGCTTCCGGTCCTTGGTCGTAGAATACAAGGATCGTGCGGCGGCGAGCCGATTCCCAGGTCGCCGGCAACATCGTTTTCAAAACGGGGTCCTCGTTGTATTCACGGCCGCTTACGATCCACAGGTCTATGTCCTCCGCCCGCATCGCTCGGGCCACCACCGTGTCGAGCCGGGTCTCAGTCCATTCATTCACAACACGGGCCCGCTCCTCCATGGGCAATACCTTGGGCGTCGCCGGGTCCATAGGCATCGGCTGGTCCGGGACGTATTCATCCGGCACCGGTCCATCCGCCGCCTGGCCATCCGCCGTCTGGCCGCCCGGCTCCTGGGCATGAGCGGCTGGGGCGCACCCCAGGACAAGAAGGAGGACAAGACTCAATCCAGCGTGTCGCATTGGGAACGGGACTGTGGTCCAGAGACGATCGATGTGTTTGCGGCGGGCACGTGTGCAACGCCGGCAGCATTGCGGCCTTGCAACATAGCGGCTGTCGACCTCAATTCCGATCCCCGTCACGCAGGTTGGACCTGACTCGTATTGGTGAACGTCCCCACCCAGAGCGGAAAAGGTTGCTCCGATGAAGGACGAGGGGATGCTTTCCGCTCTGTGAGGGCCCGACAAAGCGCAGGGAGTGGCCTCTTGGAGCGAGAGTCTCCTTTCACTCTCGTTCCCAATTCGGGCCCGTGTACGGCCCCGTTTCCCACATCGCAGGTCCCGCCGACTGATCCGAGAGGAGTACGTCCGTCGGCTTGTCTTCGCCCCCGAAGCGTTGAAGATTTCGCGTAACAGCTGTTCGCTCATTTGCGCCCAGACCGCAGGCGACCCTTGAGAGCACGGGCAAGCAGGCCCTGAAAGGGTCCTCCTTCCAGATGGCAGGTGTGCGGCTGGTCGAAAAAGTGCAGTCCATCCAGCTCGGGAAACACCTCAGTTTGCAGGTATGTCGTCGCCGTTTTCGACATACCCAGGTGTAAAAATAGGGTACGACCGGAGATGTCCATTTCAATAGAGGTTCCTTTGAGCCGAGACCAGGAGAGACCGACAGTATCTCATCTATGCTCGGGGCTAGAATCGGCGTGCTCCGCGGGGGTCCCGTCTCTAAACAGAAGACCGTGCTCGCGGGCCCAGGCCCGGCTGTCGAAGTCGAACAGATGATCGATATAGGCCTCCGCCTGTTCCTTCGTCCATTCGCCCCGCCGGACCTGCGGCCAGTACTCAGCCATATCGGCGTCAACGACGTGGAAGCTGGCAAAGATGGAGGGGATCGTCTCCCGGCCCAGCGCGGCCATGGCGGCGCTGCGGTGATTGCCGGGCCCCATGGCTAAAAACCGAATGTCGCTGGCTCGTTTCAGCACGAGAAAGTGGGCGTGGCCGAGCCGCCGGTCGTACCCGTTTTTCTGGATGCTCTCGTAAACGTTAACGAGTCGGCGGTATTCGAGGCGGCCCATCCGAAGCGAAACGGGCCCGTGATACTGGAAACCATCAGTTTCGAGGGACCAGTTACCGTCTTCCCCTCCATGCTCTTCGTCGTCGTCTCTCGACCACGTTCGGACACAACGGTCGATTTCATCGATCGTGAGCGTGCGCCAGGGGGCCGCCCGGTACGAGTGAGGCGGATACTTCGTATATGCGTCGGGGACCCGATCGAAGCCTGCAATCGCTTCTGCCCCGTTCGCGGGCCGGTGAATCTCGTAGTAACGTCTCAGGATCGAGTCCTCGTACCCCCGACTCTCTCCTGCGGCGTATTCGCGCAGGGTGGCCACGAATGGATGCCACCGGTCCGGGCTACACGAAAGCCCCTTCTGGATGACAGTGTCCGACAGTGGACACTCAAAAGCAGCCGGTTTTCCTCCCTGGCAATAGCAGAGCGCCTCGAACGGGTCGCTAAACAGAGGGGGCGGCGAGAGATCCGGCAATTCTCGGCGAACGAGATCCAGCCCAAGGGAGTGGAGCGGCGCCTTGATCCCCTTTTTGAGGTATTCGAGGAAGGTCATTTCCGCAGATTACGAGTAGAAAGGGGAGGAGAATCGCCCCTAAGCTCCCCCACTCGGACCTCCCCTTCATCAACCTTCGGTAACGAGGACTTTGTCCTTTGGCGCAGACCATCGCGGAACAGGTTCCACAAGACCATAACCCCGTGAACGCGCTAGTTGTCGCGAGCCGGTACCCGTATTGTGCCTAATCCGACCGCTCTTATGACCGAAACGTTCGAAGGCTCACGTCGGAAGCACCGATGGGACGACTCAAGACTACGAGTCACAAAAGAAAGAGGCCGAGAAGTGTTGAGACCCAACAACAGGCGGGTCAATTCCAGGCGGCTATATGATCCGACTCGGTCTTTTTCAGAACGCAGGGGTGCGGTTCTAAAGACGCCGTTTTTCGGCAGAGCGGAGCCGCTTTGGCGCTCTCAAGAAGCCTCTCGGTGTCTCGACCAGAGGCTCGCCGTGCCGGCGGTAGACAATATTTTTTACCAATCCACAACATCCGGGCTCCGAGGATGTGAAATACGAAGAGCTGTTTGACCCGGAGATTGACGACCGGCTGTGGGAGCCCTTCGTTCTCTAAGAAGGAGCGGCAGCATACTGTGGGATCGGTCCCCCGGCTGTATGCCGCATTCGGGCATTCCATACGGTGCATCGCGGAGTGGGCCGACTCTCTGGGCCCCGTTTTTTGCTTCAGCCGAGAATTGCACCGATAATATGTCCATGCCTTCTTCGCCGCTCCGCTTGCTGCTGCGCCCAGACGACGACGCGCTCTCCTCGCGAGCGAGGACGCAAGTACAGATCCACCGGCTCTTCTGCCTGCTTGGGAGCGTGCTGGTGTTTTCGGTGGGTCTTTTGTTTGCCGCCGCCCACCCCGATGCTCCCAATCCCTACTGGGAGCGTCTCGCAATCGTGGGCGGGCTGGCGGGGCTTTTCCTCGCCTCCTACGGATCCCAGCGTATGCGCCGGACCTACGCCCTCTGGGTGCGGGGCGCGCTGTACGTCCTGATGGGCTGGTACGCCCTGCAAGTTGTCCGAAATGGATTCGTCGGAGGACGCGACATCGGGCTGCTGATCGTCTACGCGATTCTCCCGGCTGTGGCCGTGGTCGGCGCGCGCTCTGTAGGGCCAGTTTTGCGATTCCTTGGAATGGGGGGACTGATGGGCATCGCGGGGGTCACGCTGGGTCCCGTCCCGATTGCCGAGGCGGTCCCTGTCGGGGCCGGGATGGGAGCGATTGCAATCACGGAGGGCGTCGCGGCCGCGGCGCACCTCTCGACGCGCAAGCGGCTCCGCGAGCAGAGAAAACGGTGGCGGGAGCTTGTGGACAACCTTCAGGAGGCGGTCTTGATTTCGAAAGGTGGGGAGATCCGGTACGCCAACGCACAGGCCGCAGATCTTTTTGGTGCTGAAACATCGGAGGCCCTGCGGGGCCAGTCGGTGTTCGATCTTGCGTCAGGCAGCGAGGAGCTCCTGCAGCGGCGGCTTGATACGCTTGAGAGCGGAGCCCCGACTGAGCCCTACGAGCACCGCACCACGGGGCTTGGCGGCGACGAGCGCATCGTTCGGTTCCAGTCCGTCCCGGTGCAGCACGAAGGCGGGGACGCCGCCCTGACCGTGGTCCGGGACGTTACCGAGTGGCGGGAGGCCCAGGATCGGCTTCAGCGGCGATCTGAGCTTGAGCGCCTGATTGTTGAGGTCTCCGCTCAGTTCATCGACACCCCTATCGATCGCCTCGACGCAGAGATTGAAGAGGCACTGGGCCGGGTCGGGGCGTTCGTCGATGTGGATCGGAGCTACGTGTTCTTGTACGACGGCGATCCGGAGATGGAGCCGTTGGGGGAGGTGACGGAAAGCAACACGCACGAATGGTGCGCTGAGGGCGTGACGCCGGAAAAAGACAACCTCCAGAACATTCCCTGCTCGGAGGTTCCCTGGTGGACCGAGCAGATGTGTACGAAGGAGCCCCTCGTGATCCCGTCGGTCGCGGATCTACCGCCGGCGGCCGCCGTGGAGCAGGAGATCCTGGAGGCGCAGGACATTCAGTCGCTGGTCGTGCTGCCGATGACGCAGGGCGGGCGCCTCGCGGGATTTGTCGGGTTCGATGCCGTACGGACGCAGGTTGACTGGGACGAAGAGACGATCACGATTCTTCGCGTATTGAGTGACACCATCGCCAGCGCCCTCCACCGCAAAAAGGCCGGTCGGCGCCTTCAGGAAACCCGAGACTTTTACCGGCAGGTTCTCGACCAGCTTCCCATTGAACTGGCCATCTTCGATACCGACGGCCGGTTCAGGTACGTAAACCCAGAAGGCATTGGCGATCCCAAGCGACGGGATTGGATTCAGGGCCGAACCCACATGGAGTACGGCCGTCGCCACGGCCTGGACGTCGAGCTCGGCCGCCGCCGCGATGAGGCGATCCGGACGGCAGCCCGCGAGCAGCGGACGACCCGCATCGAGGAAGCGATCGAGACAGACGAGGGCCCCCGACACTACGTCCGCATCCATAAGCCGGTGACGGGGCCAGAGGGAACGGTTCAGAGCGTCATCGGCTGCGGCCTCGACGTTACCAGTCGCGTCCGGTACGAACAGCGCCTTCGAGCCGCCAAAGAGGACGCGGAAGCGGCCCAAAAAGTGGCCGAAGAGGCGAACCGGGCCAAATCGGCCTTTCTTGCCAATATGAGTCACGAGATTCGGACGCCGCTAACCTCGATCATTGGATTCGCTGAAGCCCTGGGAGAAGAGACGGAAGAGCTTGACCTCCCTGCTTCTAGTCCACTGGGGAGCTATGCCGGCCTCATTGCGAAAAGCGGGCACCGACTGCTGGATACCCTGGAGGGCATTCTCAATCTCTCCCAACTGGAGGCCGGCCAGATGGAGCTTAAGTCGGAAGCGATCGACCTTGCCGAAGAAGCCCGGCAGACCGTCAACGAGCTGCGTCCCAAAGCGGAGAAAAAGGGGATTCACCTGGAGCTGCAGGTCGAGGATTCTGCGGTCTGGGCCGAGGGTGACGAAGGCGGAATACAGATCGTTGTGCGGAACCTCTTGTCCAACGCCATCAAGTACACCAGCGACGGCGGTCACGTGCGGGTGCGGGCCTTCCAGGAGTCCGACCAGGCGATCCTGGAGGTCGAAGACACTGGGATTGGCATGGAGCCGACCGTCGCCGAGGACCTGTTCAAGGCGTTTCGGCAGGCCTCCGAGGGGTTTGGGCGCGAGTATGAGGGCACCGGTGTAGGATTGGCGGTGACGAAGGAGGCGGTAGAGCAAATGGGCGGCTCTATTGAGGTGGAGACCCAGAAGGGGGAGGGGAGCCGGTTTACTGTGCGGCTCCCACGCTCTGAAAACCCCAGAGGCGCTTGAGCAGGAGCTACCGGTCTCCGGCGACCCCGTGCATACTGTCTGTCGGGACAGCCCAAACGTTTGACGGCTCCTGAAGCAACGATCATCATGCTCGAGGGAATGCTTCGACCGGGCCGACGTGTCCAGTGCACGACCCTGCGTTGGGAAGCCCGCGACAGCCTGCCCCCGATGAACGAGTTCGGTCCCCCGAGCATCACAGTGATCGACGGCTTCGACCCGGGGCAACGCCAAAGAGCGTCACAAATGGGGACGAACCAGGCACTCGTACAAAACCGTGCCGAATTGGTCAGAGCATCCCAAAAATCTATCCGTCCCCAAATCCCTTCCGGATCTCGTCGAAGGTTTTCTCGATGATACGCTCGTCAATGCCGTTGTAGATCGCGCTCATGAGTTGAACCGTGCTCTTGGCCGCCTCCTCGAACACAAACCGCGGTGCGGCAAATTCGCAGCGAACAAAGTTGGGCGGCGTCCCGCCCCGGTATATCAGCGTACAGGTGTCGAAGGTGCAGTCTTCAAAGTGCTTCCCGTCGAGCACGACGCGGTCGCTGGCGAAGTGCTGGTTCGCGACCGCTTCGCGTTTTGATTGTCTCCCGTCGTCCGGAGAGCCGTGTCCGTTCTGCTTCGTCATGATAGGGCCAGGGCTGACTTGAGAGGGGTGAGATCTGTCGTCTTGAGCTCTCCCCACGGGTGCGCTTCCGCGTTTGATCCCCATCGTCCCACCGACGGGAAGTGCCACCGGCCGCGCAGTGTCCATGTCCATGCTGCGACCTCACACGACATGTCCTCGTAAGCCGCTGCCGGGGTGCCACGTACGTCCAACCGTGGCCGCAGAGCCAACATGATGCCGGGGGGCTGAGTGACCGCACCTCGCAGGCTGTGGTGAAGCCAATGGAGTTGGGCCGACGCTGTAGGGGGCGCTACAATCTTGCAACTGCACGCCGCTGCGCTGAGGGCAGCCGTCACCATGTTAGGAGTTCCCACACCAGGGGGATGCTGCCAGTCGTTCCCCGGGTCCAGTCGACATTGAGGTGGATCTCTTCTTGGGGGATTTTGGAATACCTGTGTTTTTGCTGCGGTGTTTTTTGTTCTCGTGATCTGGTACGAGCATGGCCCCCGTCGCAAAGCGAGAGTTGCATTATGAACCGGTCCAGCCGCAATGGAGCTGTATATGTCTCCCCCGGCGTACGTCGTGTCCCTGTTCATCAATCCCACAGACGGGGCCTTGGGCTTCCGCGTGAAGCACCAAGTCTCCAATCCTGGAGATCCCTCGCGTCGTGAGGATACCCTCGGCCAATAGGCAGGATTATCCTTCTGCTTCCTGAATGAGGCTAAATCGGTCCTGGAAGGAGGCGTCTCCTGGCACTCACGCCCAAAATAAAAAAGGGCCGTCCCGTGGAGGGGACGGCCCTTCGCTGTCCATTTAGGACGCGGTGGTTAGAGATTGAAGCGGAGACTCAGCGTGCCCGTAAACGCGCTGGTAGAAACATCCTCGAACTCCGCACTCGGAAGATCACCAAGATTGGCAAATCCGATGTTGTACCGCCCGTCGATCCCAATCTCGCTGAGCGGGCCCTTGTTCAGGGCGTAGGCAATTTCCCCACCGATCACGCCGCTGAAGTCGACGTCAGTGAAGCTATCATCGGCGTCAGTCCCGTCAATCTCGCTATTGGTGATAAAGCCAAGGGCAGGACCGGCATACAGGCGCGGAGTCACCGGCGCCGTCGGGGCACTAAGCTTCAGCAGGACCGGAATCTCGATCACGTCCTGGCGGACGCGAACATCCTCCACGGTCCCGGCCTCGTTGAAGTGGTTCTTCGCGCCTCGAACGGAGTAAAGGACCTCCGGCTGGACGGAGAAGGCTTGGTTGACCTGGTAGCTCAGGAAGACGCCGCCCGTGAAGCCCGGCCGAAAGTCATTGGAAGCCACATCGTCGCCGTAGAAGGTCGCCTGCGTGACGCCGCCCCGGACGCCAATGTCAACGGGCGACTGAGCCTGACTGGACATCGGTAGGGCGAGGCCCAGCAGGAGGGCGAGGGTTGCAATCGAGGCTGTGAATTTCGATGTTGCAGTTTGCATGGTCTACATAAATGATGGTTGTGCTGTAGATTATGTGACACAGGAGTGCTGCGACGGATAGGGTGGTGCCGTCGGTCGCAGCGCTGCCTGTGTTTTTTTCTCGCCGTTACGTGCCCTGAGAAATCGGCGCACCGTAAGGGCGAGCTTTCGCACTCATTTTAGGACGAATGCGGACCCTGTAGAGGCCATCCCCGTCCCAATCGTAAGTCATCTCTCGACCCTTGTGAGTGATCGTTCACTCACACTCTCACACGAAGCCCTCGTTCCCAGGAATCCCGAACTTTACATTGTTCGTCGCATCCTTTCATAAATCCTTTGGGACATCCGGCCCCTGGCTGTTTCGGGCCGTATCAGTCGAGGCCTCCCGACCGGAGAAATCCCCCTTCACAGGGGATGGGAAGGATGCAGAAGCGTAATTCTCTCAACGATCCAACCAGGTTGATACTATGCTTAATTCTTTTCGTAGGACCCTCCGTGGTCTCCTTGCCTTGATGGTTGTCTTTGGCCTTTCTGCCGGGGCATCTGCGCACGCGCAGGACGACCCTGTCCGCGACGTGTTTACGGTCGTTACGTCCGAAAGCAGTGAGACGCAGATGATGGCTATGGTGCTTTCAAATCAGGCACTCAATAAAGGCGCTGAGGTGCGCGTTCTGCTGTGCGATGGGGGTGGAACGCTGGGCATAAGAGATGAACAGTTTCCCTCATTCGCTCCGGCAGAGCGCACTCCACAGCAACTTTTGGGCCGTCTGATTGATGAGGGAGCTACGGTGGAGGCAGGGAACC
>JAWOAQ010000254.1:0-4899 GCA_046498495.1 Salinibacter sp.
GAGGCATTCGTGACGTCGGTGATGTGCTTTTCGCCATCGGTAAGATTCCAAACAAGCCACGAATCGACGGTCCCAAAGGCGAGTTCGCCGCGCTCGGCTCGTTCCCGAGCCCCTTCGACGTTCTCCAGAATCCAGCGAACCTTCGTGCCAGAGAAGTAGGAGTCGATGACAAGGCCCGTCTTTTCCTGGAAGAGGTCGACGAGGCCTTCGTCCTTGAGGTGGTCGCAAAATTCAGCGGTGCGGCGGTCCTGCCAGACGATCGCGTTGTGCACCGGCTCCCCCGTCTCGCGATCCCACACAATTGTAGTCTCGCGCTGGTTGGTGATGCCGATGGCGGCAATGTCGCTGGGGCGCGCTCCGACCTTGCTCACTGCTTCCGCGGCAACGCCGGCCTGCGTGGACCAGATTTCCTTGGGGTCGTGCTCGACCCATCCGGGCTTCGGGTAGAACTGCTGAAATTCGTTCTGAGCGATTGTTTGGATCTCCCCGTTCTCATCGAATATAATGGCGCGTGAACTCGTCGTGCCTTGATCAAGAGAGAGAACGTATTTCATATCGAAGAAGGGAGGTGTGTGAACGGTTCAAAGAAGTCGTGTATGAATTCTCTCGCGGCAGGGAGCAAGCCGGGTCCACTGCGCGTGGTGGTTTTCAAATGCAGATTTAGTATAGGAAGCGCTTTTTTTCGGGAGATAACGCGATTGTCCCGAAAAGTGCCACCATTGTGCCAAATCGAACGCCCCCTCGATTTTTTGCCGTCTGATGCCGAGGGTCTTGGTAGGGCTTCCAGGTAGAAGACAAACGGAGGTACGGAATTCTTTTGCGGATGGGGGGGGCGACGGCCTCGTCGTGACTTCGCACGTACGCCTTTATCGGCCTTTATCGAATGTCTTCTCCTTCGGCCCAAGACGCTTTGGCGGTTCGGTCTCTCGTTCGGACGAAGGACGGAACGCAGGCCGGCCAGGAGACCCGGCTCACGGTTTTCGACGCCCCGGAGTCGTCGAGGGCTCTGTCCCTGCGGGCGCCTTTTCTGGTGTACTACGGCGTTTTGTCGGGGGGCCTCGCCCTGCAGGCCGACGGGGAGGCGCACGAGGAGGTCGAGGCCGGCCGCTCTTTTTTGGTCCCGCCGTTCCAATCCCTACGGGCCCGCTTGGACAACCGGTCGGGAGCCCCGACCCGGTGGTTTGCTCTTCAGATTGATCGGCGCCACGTAGAGGAGGTGATCGACCGTCTTGGCCCTGACCCGGGGCCTCCGGGAACCGGGCGGGGGCCCACAGACCAGCCCTACCATCCCGTGGATGGGGACGCGGGCATCCAGAAAATCCTTCGCCTGATTGCGTTTCTGTTTGATGAGAATCCCCCGGACCGGGACCTCCTCATCGATTTGAATGTGAAGCAGCTCATTGTTCGGCTGCTTCGGTCGTCGGCCCGTCCGCTCCTGGTGAATGGGCACTCACGCCATACAGCAGAGGGGGGGCTCGCGGCGGCCGTGCAGTACATCCAGAATCATCTTGACCGCCACATTTCGATCGACGAGCTCGTGGAGGAGGCGTGTATGAGCAAGTCGAGCTTCTATCGGCATTTTAGTGATGAGTTTGACATGTCCCCGCTGGAGTACATCACCGAGGAGCGGGTGCTTCGAGCTCGGGAGTTGCTTTCGGACCCGCAGATGACGGTCGCGGACGTGAGTCATGCGCTTGGATTTAGCAGCACCAGTTATTTCATCGACATGTTTAAGGAGCACGAAGGGCGGACGCCCAAACAGTACCAGCTGGACGGGCTGGACGGTGGCGACGCGACCTAAGGGACCAACACGGGAGGCGGCACCCGCTCGGTAAATAACGTGGGAGCGCGCAGGAACCCGACGAAGCGTCGGGGTTCAGAGAGGGACCTGCACGTTCACCCGTGACGTGGAATCGTGAGTTGCACTCTGTTCAGATATTCATCCATCTACGGAGACGACATTGCCAATGCCCTCACTTACCTTGTTTGGTGCTGGAAGCTGGGGAACGGCCCTTTCGAGTCATCTTGCCTCCGCGGGGCGGGATGTTACACTGTGGGTGCGGCGTCCTGAGACCGTTGAGGCCATCCGCCGCACGTCTCATAATCCGCAGTATCTCTCGAGCATCCCAATTCCGGCGTCTGTACAGGTGACGGCCGATCTGGAAGAGGCTGCCGCCGCGTCCGAACTGTGGGCCATGGCCGTTCCCTCCCAGAAGCTTCGTGCCCGTGCCAGCTCCCTCCAGTCCTTCGCTCACGAGGGCGTACAGCTCGTGTCGCTGGCAAAGGGCATTGAGAAGGACACGCTGTACACCATGACTGAGGTGTTGGCGGATGCGCTCCCAATGGTGCCCTCCGACCACATCGGCGTTCTCTCGGGGCCCAGCCACGCCGAGGAGGTGGCGGAGGGGCGTCCCACCACCGTTGTGGCCGCCGCGCCCACGGAGGCGGCCGCCCGGCGCATCCAGAAGGTCTTCATGACGGATCGGATGCGAATTTATCTGAATACCGATGTGGTCGGGGTCGAGATTGGCGGGTCGGCCAAGAATGTTCTTGCCATTGCTGCCGGGATTGGGGACGGGGTGGGTTACGGCGACAACGCAAAAGCCGCCCTGGTGACGCGCGGCATCGCGGAAATCCGCCGTCTGGGGCAGTCGATGGGGGCCGACCCCCGGACGTTCTCGGGCCTTTCGGGGATCGGAGACCTGGTGGTGACCTGCATGAGCACCCATAGCCGCAACCGTCGCCTCGGAGAGCGAATCGGCCGGGGCGAGTCCCTCGACGATATTTTGGACGAGATGGACATGATTGCCGAGGGCGTCCACACGACGCAGGCCGTCTATAAGCTGGCGGCACGGCACGGCATCGAGATGCCCATTACGGAAGCGGTCCACTCGGTTCTCTTTGGGGGCAAGCAGCCCGCCGAAATGGTCAAACGGCTCATGACCCGTTCGGCCAAGCGTGAGCATTGGCTTCCCGACGCTCCCGACCTCCTGCCCCGCATCTCGTCCGATTAGTTGGTCCCCGATGCCCACGTGGGCGGGCGTCTGTCGCGGCGCTGGGAGGGAGGTGCGGTCGGGCCGGATGTCTTATCTCGCTACTTCTCTTCTCATCGATCGTCTTCGATCTTATGCCGTCCCACTTGTCCTCGTCCGCCGAGACATCGTCCGCCGAGGGGCTGATGACGCTCGAGCAATTTATCATCGACCGCCACGAAAAATTTTCGCATGCGACCGGGTCGTTCGCCCGGCTTATTCGGGATGTGAGCGTGGCCGCCAAAATCATCAATCACAACATTCGGCGGGCCGGAATTCTGGACGTGCGGGGCGAAACGGGAGAAGTCAACGTGCAGGACGAGCGGCAGAAGAAGCTCGACCGCATTGCCGATCTTGAACTGGAGCGTGCCTTGCGCAGGGGCGGGGAGTGTTGTCTTGTGGGCTCGGAGGAGCAGCCCGAGACGATCCCGCTTAATGCCAACCGGGAGGCGAATGAACGATACGCCGTGTTTTTCGACCCTCTTGATGGATCCTCCAACACGGACGTAAACGCGTCCGTCGGCACCATTTTCAGTGTCTACACCCTCCCGGAAGGCGTGCAGCCGAACGACGCCATGGAGGTTGTACTTCGACCGGGGCGCGAGCAAGTTGCGGCCGGATATGTGGCGTATGGGTCGTCCACCATGTTTGTCTTCACGACCGGCGATGGCGTGAATGGGTTTACCCTGGATCCGTCGATTGGGGAGTTCATGCTGTCGCATCCGGACCTCACCATCCCGGACGAGGGGCGGATGTACTCCATCAATGAGGCCGATGAGGACGACTTTTCCCCCGAACTGCGCTCCTTCCTGCGCTGGCTGAAGCGGAAGGATCCGGAGACGGGCGCGCGCATTCGGGCGCGGTACATCGGCTCGTTTGTGTCGGACTTTCACCGCAACTTGCTGACGGGCGGGCTCTACATGTATCCGTCAACGGATGCGCACCCGAAAGGGAAGTTACGTCTTATGTACGAGGCCAATCCCATGGCCTTTTTGGTTGAGCAGGCCGGGGGACGGGCTACGGACGGGCACCAGCGGATTCTGGACATCGACCCGACGGATCTTCACGAGCGGACGCCGCTGTACATTGGGAGTCCCTCGCTGGTTGATCGGGCCGGGGCGTTTCTTAAAAGAGACGCCCCGGAGGACCCGGGATCGAACGCATAGGGCGGTCTCTTGCGAGCCTATTCGCCGATTCTGTCAGGAATCCTTGCGTTTCCGCAATGCTCGACGAGGCGGGTCCGACGGCACGTCCCCCCAGTCGTGTCCCGGTAGAGGACATGCGCCGACCGAGTGATTTTGATCGGGCATTCGGGGGCTGGACGCCGGAGGTGTTCGAGATGCTGGATCGGCTCCGGGCCGAGCCGCACATTGATCAGTACAAAAGAGAAAAGCCGGGCGTCACGGAGTGGCTCAAGGACCCGTTTCGGCGCTATCGAGACGATCTGGTGGTCGGGTGGGTGCTTCCGAACCGGCTAGAGTTTGAGACGGAGCGAAACGTCTTCAGCCGGCTGCTCAAAAACGACTTCGGCGCCGGCGGGTGCCACGACCACCTCTGGATGGCGTTCTATCGGCCCTCCACGCGCCGCTTAGAAGACGTGCAGATCACGCACCGCGTGTCTCCGGACGGATTTGCGGTGGGGCTCTACGTTGGATCGCACGCCTCAGATTTGCTCACGCAAGCCCAGCGCCGAATTGATGGGGCGCCTGCCACGTATCTCGACCACGTGAACCCACTTCTTGACCAGACGGGCTGGCGGTTTTACACCCATCGGGGGAGCGGAAAAAACGAGACGCGAGAGGTTGTCGACACCCCGCTCGATGCCGTGCCGGCGAAACGGTCAGGCTGTGGGATGCCCGCACCGGCA
>JAWOAQ010000273.1:0-10546 GCA_046498495.1 Salinibacter sp.
CGCGGATCTGCCCGAGGGCGTGAGCGTGGAAACGCTGTCGCAGGCGCTGGCTGCCGGCCACGCTGTTGCAATGGGTCGTCGGATCCACCGACCTCTTCGTTCTTCGAGAGTGGGGGCGGAAACAGGCCGTTTTCGCGGGATCTGTGGAGATTTCTCCACTCCGAGCGCCTGTTCGGCGCTCTCCGGTCGAAATGACGGCATGCCCCAAATTGTCGATTGACGTTACTTAACATCGGCCGTCCTATGGACGGTTGAGCGCGGCCCCGCCTTCTCACAGTGCTCCGCCGCTCATGGCTCCCCCTCTCCCCGACACCGCCCGTCATCTCCACACGGCCCGCATTTCGGTTCGGTGGGGCGACATGGACGCGGCGGGACACGTCAACAACAGCCGTTTCTTCAGATACTTCGAGGAAGCCCGCGTTCGATGGCTGCAGGCCACGGGGGACGAGGCAGTGGGTGCGGACAGCGGCCCCGTACTGGCCCACGCGTCCTGCGACTTTGAGCGTCCGGTGCGCCACCCTGCCACGCTCCTCGTTGCGGTGCACGCGGAGCCTCCCGGCCACTCCAGCCTCCGGACACACTACATCGCCCGCCTTGACGGCTCTGGTGACATTGTCGCAACCGGCGAGGCAACAATCGTGTGGGTCGACGCCGAATCGGGAGCCCCCGTCCCCCTCCCCGATCTCGGCATCTAATCCGGAAGCGGTCCGGAGAGCAGATCCACGGCCTCAGGGGCACGGAGCGCCTGTTCCGCTGTGCGGACGGCTTCTTGAACGGCCGGGTGGCCGGGGGCAAGGGACTCGTAGAGGGATCCGTCCTGAAAGGGTCCCACGGCACGCACCAGGATCTCAGCCCCAAAATGCACGGCAGCGTCGCGGCGCTCCGCCTTGTCCCACAGCCGGTGTCGAGAGGTGCCCAGGGTCGTCCGGTAGGCGTCCCGGAACCCCCTTCGGAGGCGATCCACAGCCCGCCGCACGGGCCCCGACGGGGCCCGGTGGCGGTGCATCCAGAGGTGGGCCTCCCAGTGGGCCACGTCCTGTAGTGGACGGCCGTAGTGGGCCAGCTCCCAATCGATGATGCGCAGCCCATCCGCGCCCACCAGCACGGACGGCGGCCAGAGGTCGCCCATCGTGAGACAGCGGCCGGGCGATAACAAGTCTCTTCCAAGTGCCACGGCCCGTTCACCCAGCGCGTCCGCATCGTCCACGCCCCCGGCCCGCAGCATGTCGGCGACGCCTCGGTACTGCACCGCGAGGCGCGTCTCCTGCATGGGCCGATTATCGAAGGCCGCCGCGCAATCGGGATCGTTGAGCGTGCGTCGGTGCAGTCGTCCGATGAACCGACCCAGCCGGCGTCCGAGGTCCGGAGCCGTCGCGTGGACACTCTCCGGTTCGCCCGACCGGAGCCACCGCCCCAGTGTCGGCACGTCGCCGCAGTCCTCCATGAGGAGCACGTGCGGATTCTCCCGTGAATCAATGAGTCGCGGCGACCGCACCGAGGGTCGCGTCACGTCCGACAGTGCCCCCTCCGGCCCCAGCGCCTCCAGGCACCGCGCCTCCATCGTGAGGCGCGACGGGTCGAGGGGCGTATCGGGGTCGACGGCGATGTGGGGCGGTGCGTATTTGAGGATGACCGACCGATCCGCCCCCGGCACGCGCCACACGACGTTCAGGTTGCCCTCCGGCAGACGCGTCGGCTCTCCCGCAGGCTCAAATTCGGCCAGTCGATCTTGAGCGTACGCCCGCACGCCCGCGCCGGTGTCAAAACGAGCGGTGGTCTCGGGATTACTCATCGGCGCCGAAGCGGTAGATGGTGTTCGGGAAGTCGACGGGATTGGCCCGCTCCAGGAAGGCCGTGACAATGCGCTCCTGCTCCTCGCGTGAACGATCAAGGGTGGCGGACAGGGCGTCTTCCTCGGGCGGATCGCGGTCCGGAATCGAGTACTTGTGCCCCACCACAAGCCCGGCGCAGGGAATTTCTAACTCGTTCGCCAACACGACTTCAGGACCCAGCGTCATGGAGTTCACCTGCGCCCCAAGGCGGGGGAGGGCCCGGTTTTCCGCGGCGGTCTTGGAGCGCGGCCCCTGTACGTACGCAAAGGTCACCTCGTTGGCGATGGGAATGCCCGCCTCCGCAGCCAGCGCACGAAGCTGCCGGGTGAGGTCTGTGGAAAACAGGCTATCGTCGAGAACGAGGTGGCCATGGTCGTCCGAGGGCTCGGTAAACATCGTGCAGGCCGAGCCGTCGGGCAGCCGGTTTTCCAGCATCAGCAGGTCGTCGACCAGGAGCGGACGGTTGATCGGCACGTTGGGATCGAGCACCCCCACCGAACTGGTTACGAGCAGCGCCTCGCAGCCGACGGCCTTCAGCGCCGCGGCCTGGGCCCGATAGTGGATCTGGTTCGGCAGCAGCCGGTGCGGCAGGCCGTGGCGGAAAAGCACGTACGCCGGGCGCTGCGGGCCCTTGAGGCGGTAGAGCGTCTGCGGTCCCCACGCCGTCTCGACCTCTTGGGGCGTCAGGTCGAGTGCCCCAGGAAGGGAGTCCGAAAAGGCACTTCCGAGAATTGCAGCAACGCTCATGGGCACGAGAGAGAAGGGAGGGCTGTGTGGATAGAGAGAAGCATACGCGCGCCAGACCACCATGCGTTTTGCACGTCGTTTCCTCGACGCCTAGAACTCATACCGCACGCCAAACTGGAACTGCCGTGGCGGGCCGAGATTTTTCTCGGCGATGTCCGACCCCGGGGGCCCCACCTGAATTTGGTTGCTCTGCGTGGCGTTGTTGGCGTAGCCGCTCAGGTTCTGCGTGTTGAGGAGGTTGAACACGTCGGCGCGGGCCACCACGCGTCCGTCCGCAATCGGCCAGGCATACTGCGCGCTCAGGTCGACCCGATACGACCACGGCAGGCGGCCGCTGTTGCGCGAGGCCCCGGGCCAGCGGTCGCTGTTGCCAACGTAGGCGGCCCCGTACTCACGCCCGTCCCCGTTTAGGTCGCGCGTGCCGAACACCTCCGCGTCTGGGACCCAGTTGACCGGCTGGCCGCTCTGGATGAGGCCCGCCAGCGTCACACGCAGCCGGTGGGCGGGGTAAACGGTGCCGACGGTGCTCACGACGTGCTGCCGGTCGTTTACCGAGGGGCCCCACTCGTCCTCGTACTGATTGGCCGTCTCGGCGCGGAAGTTGATGTCGTCGGTGTTGTTGCGAAGGCGAGAGAGCGTGTAGCTGAGTCGACCGGAGTACCAGTCGTCGCCCCGGTCCTTCACGAGGTTGACGTTGGCCGCCCAGTAGCGGGCCTCCCCGGCCGTCTCCGTCATCACGATGTTTCGGGCAACGCCAGGTTTGTACAGCGGGTTGCCGTCCCCGTCGAACTCAATGTTGCCCTGCCCGTCGCGCTGAAAGATGTCGACGGGACGCGTTTGGTCGGCCTCGAACGGGGAGCGCACGAGCGACGACGGATCCTCTGCGTCCGCAAGATCGTCGGCGGAGACGTCGTAGGAATCCGGCGCATTCAGGTTGCGGAGGCGAAAGAGGTCGTATGAGCGCGTGTGGATGAGGTCGATGTACGCGAGCCACGTGTCCCCAAACTGCCGCTGAATGCCGAGGGAAACCTGGTGCGTCTGCGGGTTCTCGTACCCGTTCGGGTTCAGGATGCGGCGTTCGTTGCTGAAGGCCGCCTGCACGTCGTCCCGACTCAAGTCCGAGGACGTGGGTCCCTCCAGGTAGTCCGACACGGACGGATTCGCGGTCTGCGTGCCCTCGAACGTCACCGCGTCCACGTCCGTATCTTCTGGCAGAACGCCCTTCGCCACGAGCGACCGGATCTGGTTTTGGTACGCAGGGCTGACCGCATTCTGCTCCAGCGCATCGCTCACGACGGAGTAGATGATCTTGTCGTAGAAGAGGCCGTAGCCACCGCGCAGCGTGGTGCGCCCATCGAGGGCGTAGTTGAGGCTGAGGCGCGGCGCGACGTTATCCCAGTCTGCCTCACCGGGCCCTCCGCCCCCCTCCGAAAGGCTGTCGTAGTCCCAGCGCAGGCCCGCCGTCACCGTCAGGTCGGACACCAGCGTGAACTGGTCCTCCACGTACAGCCCGATCAGGTCCTGGCGTGTCCCAAAGGTGTTGGGCCGCAGCTCCACAGCATAGTTTTCGACGGAGAACTGATTCTGAATCGGCCGCAGATCGTCCGGCAGGAGCCCGGGCCCGAAGTTTTCCAGGTTCCGGACGTCCTGCAGCGCCGCCGCATCGTCGAGCTGCACGACGTAGTTGCCCTGTGGGTTGCCGCCACCGGCCAGGCGGTGATCGGAGAGCAAGACGTCCGCCCCCGCCTTGAGCGTGTGCCCGCCGACTTGGTACGTGAGCTTCTGCTGCACCTGTACGGTGTTTTCCACGCTGTCGAACGTGAAGCCTGGATTCCCGAGGATGGCAATGCCGGCGCCCGAGGGGTCCTGGACCGTCACCTGCGGGGTGTTCGGGTTGGCCGGGTTGCCGAAGTAGTCCCAGTTGAACCAGCTGTACTGGAGATTGCTCTCGTAGGCGAGGTTATCGCCCGCGTAGGTCGTTTGCAGGGCCGCGTGCACGCCGTCGCGCTTCTGGGTGCTAGCCGCGCTGGGAAACTGAATGCCGCCGGTCAGCCCACCGCCCTGCCGATCGAGGCGTACGCGGTTGACATTGAGACGGGCAGTGGAGCGCCAGCGGTCGGTCCAACGATGGTCGAGGCGGCCGGTGATGTAGCTGAACTGGTTTTTCCCTTGAATCGTCTGGTCGAGGAGCGCCTGCTCTCCGTCGGGGCCCGGCACGCTGAGGATGTTGTCCTTCCAGTCGGTCGCGTGCTCCAGGTTCACGAAGAAAAACGTCTGGTCCTCCACGATCGGCCCCCCAAGCGCAAAGCCGGCTTGGTGTCGCTGAAAGCCATTTTTGACGGTGTTGCCGGAGAGGGTGCGCTGGGTCGGGGTGTCGTTCCCGAACTCCCCGTCCAGCGGCTGGCCGGGGCGCGTAAGGTAGAAGGCCTCGCCCTCGTATTCGTTGCTGCCGGACTTCGTCGTGACGTTGAAGATGCCATTGCCCGTGCGGCCGTACTCGGCAGAATACGTGCTCGTGAGTACGGTCACGTCCTTCACTGCCCCGGTGGGCACCTCAAACTGCGGCCCGCCCAGGAACTGCTCGTTATTGTCCATCCCGTCGACCAGATAGTTGGTGTAGAGGCCGTTGGCGCCGTTGATGCTTACGTTGGGTGCCTCGGGAAAAAACCCGGTGGCCGGGGTCACATTGGGCAGGCGGTAGAGGCTCTGCGTGAAGTTGCGCCCCTCCACGGGCAGGTCTTCCAGCGTGGCCGCGTCGAGGCTCGACGACACTTCGGCGTTCACCCGATTCACGTCCGCCACCCCCCGACGTCCCTCCACCACCACTTCTTCGAGTTCGTACGTGGCGAGGGGGGTCAGCAGAAGGGTGATGCTACGGGTGGCGTTGGAGCGCAGTTCAATGTCGGAGGAGCGCGCTGCATAAAACCGGTCGCTCTCCTTCACGTAGACGTCGTATGCGCCGGAGGTCGAGAGCCCCCGCAGTTCGATTCGGCCGTCCGCGTTGGTGGTGCGCTCCTTCGCAACGCCGATGGCCTCGTTTACGACGTGGACGGTGACCCCCTCAGCGGGGGCGCGAGCCTCGACGTCGACGGCCTGCACTTCGAGAGCGGACTGGCCGTGGGCGACGGGGGCGCCCGAAAGGGGCAGAAGGCAAAGCAGAAGAGCACACGCGAGCGAGTACTGAACAGGGGAGACAGGGAAAGACATAGGGGACACCAGAAAACAGGGACCCGGCCTCGGGCGCCAGAGGGACGGTGCGCCCCGCGACAGATGAAAAAGGGCGCACGGCCCCACGGTGGACCTACAGGACCGGAGAGAACACGACCAACAAGCGCCCCTCCGCTCCCCGGCAGATCCCGCCACGGACGATCGATTAGGGGCGCGGCGGAACGCGCAGTGTGGGTGGGGCCCGCGGCTGTTCCCTCGTGACGAACCGTCGGGAGCGAGAGCCCCTCGTTCGTCTCTCCGGCCGAGCGGCGCCGAGCACCGTCCGGAGCCGACCGCGGAGGGAGGACGGAAGGAGATCGTCGCCACGGAGGCACACTACGAGATCATCGTGATTGTTGATGTCCCCACGCGGGGCGAGGCGGGCCGGTGCCGTCCCCGCTGCGTCCGTGAGGTGGTCCGCCAGGGCCGAGAACAGGGCAGATGTTTTCCACGGGAGCGCCGCAAAGGCCTCGCGCTCGAACTGCGCCCGGGGGATCCCAATGAGGTAGGCGCCGGACTGATGGGGCGTCGGGCCCAGGACGGGGACGCCGTCCTCGAGATCCTCGGCCACAGTCGTCCAATCCACTTCGTGGAGGCGGGGACAGTCGCTGCCCACGGCAATCACGTGGTCGTAGCCCCGCGCAAAGGCGTCGGCAAATGCATTGCTCAGGCGGGCGCCGAAGGACCCTCCCCGCTGCTGCGCACGATTCACTTCTACAACCGGCAGGTCGCTCTCCACGACGGCCTGTCGGCTGTGCTCGTAGAACGCCTGGGCCACCCGCCGGTGCTTCGCATAGTCATCCCGCACAAACTGCTTGTTCTTCCACTCCCGCTCAGGGCGGTGGGTGAAGAATAAAATGGCCGTGCGACCGCCAGGCATCGTGAGGGGGGCTGCAGAGGGGTTTGGTGGAGGAGAGACGGGACCGTTTGCCCAGGACTCTATGGTGTAAGGAACAGCCGAGGCGTTACGCAGGGACCCGCAGATCAGGTGCGGACTCGTTCATCGGACGGAGCCCCATCGCCCGAGGCTGAGGCGCCCGCGGGGGATTGATCGGCGTACTGCAGGTCGTGCAACTTGCGGTAGAGGCCGTCCTGCCCCAACAGTTCCTGGTGGGTCCCCCGCTCCCGCACCGCCCCCTTGTGCATCACCAGGATTTGGTCCGCATCCTGAATTGTAGAGAGGCGGTGCGCAATGGCAAGGGTCGTACGGTCCTCCGTGAGCCGCTCCAGGGCCTGTTGGATGAGCGCCTCCGTTTCGGTGTCGACGCTCGAGGTCGCCTCATCGAGCACCATAACATCAGGGTCGTAGAGCAGCGCCCGAACAAAGGCCAAGAGCTGCCGCTGCCCGTGGGACAGAGCAGCGCCTCGCTCTTTCACGTCCTGCTGGTACCCGTTGGGCAACCGCTCGATAAACTGATCGGCCTGCACGACCTCTGCCGCCCGCCGCATGGCGTCCTCGTCAATCGACGGATCGCCAAGCGTCAGGTTGCGCTCCACCGAGCCCGAGAACAGGAACACATCCTGGAGAATGAGCCCGATGTGGCGCCGGAGGTCCTTCAGGCGCAGGTCGGTGATGTCCACGCCGTCCACCAGAATCTGGCCTTTCTGGATGTCGTAAAAGCGGAGGAGTAGATTCATGACGGTGGACTTGCCCGCGCCCGTTGCGCCGACGAGGGCCACCGTCTCGCCCGGCTCGACCGTAAAGGAAACATCTCGTAAGACCCAGTCCGGCTCGCCCTCGCGGGTCTCTTCGTACGCAAACCATACGTTCCGGAATTCGATGTGCCCTTCCACCCCGTCCAGCCGCGTTGGGTCGTCGGGCTCCGACAGGTCGCGCTCGTCATCAAGGACGCTAAAGATGCGTTCGGCCCCGGCCATCGCCCGCTGGAGGGTGTCGTACTGATTGGACAGGTCGCGGATCGGCTCGAAGAACTGCCGTGCGTACTGAATGAACGCCACGAGCACGCCCAGCGTGAGGGCCGAGCCGCTGAGGGCCCCACGCCCCCGTACCACAGCACCGCCGCCAGCGCCACCGTCGAGATAAACTCGATGGACGGCCAGAAAATGGCGTAGTAAAAGATGGTTCGGATGTGCGCCGCCCGGTGATCGTCGTTGATCCGCTCGAACCGGTCCATCTCCTCCTCTTCCCGGTTGAAGAGCTGCACGATGTGCATCCCGGTCACGTGCTCCTGAATAAAGCTGTTGAGCCGGGAGATTTGCTTTCGGGTCTCGCGATACTGCTCCCGCACGTTATTACGAAACCAGAACGTCACCCACACCATGAGCGGCATCACCAGCAGCGTGACAACAGCCAGCTGCCAGTTCAGCGTGAACATGAAGTAGGCGATGAAGAGGAGCTTAAACAGGTCCCCCAGCGCCACGATGAGGCCGGAGGAGAGCACGTCGCTCAGCGCCTCCACGTCGCTCGTGGTCCGCGTGATGAGCCGCCCGATGGGCGTGCGGTCAAAAAACGCGAGCGACTGGTCTTGAATATGCCGAAAAACGGTGGTCCGCAGGTCGTAGATGGCCTGCTGCCCGATGTACTGCGTGAGGTAGTTCTCCGCAAAGGACAACAGCCCTTCCCCGATCAGGGCAAGGAAGAGGAAGAGAATGATTCGCTGCAGCCCCTCCAGGTCACCAACGACAATGTAGTTGTCGATTCCGCGCTGCACAAGCCACGGCCGCAGCGGGCCTAAAAACGAGCCCACGAACGTAATACAGAGCGCAAGCACCACCCAGCCGAGATACGGCTTCAGGTAGTGTGCAATACGGCGGAGGAGACGCCCGTCGAATGTGTTAATTTCGCGGACAGTATCCTCGTTCTCCGGCGTGTAGGAGCGGTCGTCGTCAGCCAAGAGGAGACCACAGGCTGTGATGCAAGAACGGGTACAAATGCTAACCGCCAACCCCAACGGCGCGTTCAGTGTTGCGGGATCATCTCATCCCGTTTCTTACGAATTACGTTCTGCCGGGTCCGACCCGGGCTCCTTCTCTCGCGGGTCCAGGACATATCGGTGGAGCTCGTGTGCCACCTCCGACGCGGAGAAGACGGACTGCGCTTCGTCTTCGAGCAGGGAGGGACGATCGTAGCGGGCACTGAGGTGGCCCAGCAACAGGCGCTTGGCCCCCGCCCTTCGGGCCACCGTGGCGGCCTCACGAGCCGTGCTGTGCCCGGTTTTCACCGCCCGGTCGTGGAGCCCATCGGCAAACGTCGCATCGTGATACAACAGATCAACCTCGTTGGCAAGGGCCCGGCCGCCCTCGCAGGGGCGCGTGTCCGTCACGTAGGCGAACGAAATTCCCGGACGGGGCGGCCCTAGCACCTGATCGGGCCGCACCGTGGTGCCGTCCTCGGTCGTCACCGTCTCGCCCCCCTGCAACCGGCCAAAGGCCGAGCCGTCCGGCACCCCCAGGTTGCGCGCCCGCCCTGGGTGAAATCGGCCGGGCCGGGGGCGCTCCTCCAGTCGAAAGCCCATCGTGAAGTCGCGGTGCTCCAGGGATCGGGCTTCGACGGTCAGCTCGTCGGTTTCGTAGACCAGGGGCACCGCTCGATTTTCGTCCACTTCCGTGATGAGCAGCGGGAACGAAAGGTCGTCCGGCGCATGGCCGGGAAGCGCCGACAGCATGGCACGGGTGCCCGCCGGTGCAACGAGCGTTACCGGATCGGTTCGCTGCTGCAGGGCCAGCGTCGAAAGCAAGCCCGGCAGGCCGTAGCAGTGATCCCCGTGCAGGTGCGTCACAAAAATGGCCTCAATCCGGGCCCGGCTGAGATCGGCCCGGAGAAGCCGACGTTGCGTTCCCTCTCCACAATCAAAGAGAAACACGCGCCCCTTCCGCTCCACTGCCAGCGCCGGCAGGTGCCGATCCCGCGTGGGAATCGCCGAGGCAATACCAAGTGGAATGATGTCGGTAGTCATGGTCTCAGCACAGACAGGGTCGGCGGGACGGCAGGGGACTCCGCATCCGGCACAAGGCGCGTCCCGCCTCCCCCTGACTGGTCCCTTCAAAAAATCCGGAGATACGCAGGTCGCAGCACGCAAGACGCACTACGCAATTCACCCAAGCGCCTCAATTTCCTCTTCCAGCAGCTGCTTCTCGTGAAGGTCTGCGTAGAGGCCGTCCTCGCGAACCAGTTCATCGTGCGTTCCGCGCTGGACGATGCGCCCCTGCTCCATGACCAAAATCAGGTCGGCCGACTGCACAGCACTTAGGCGATGACTCACGATCACGAGCGTATGATTCCCCTGCCGCTCCCGCAACGACTGCAGGATATTACGCTCCGTGGCCGTGTCGACGGCCGACAAGGCATCGTCGAAGATGAGGATGCGCGGGTCGCGGATGAGGGCACGGGCAATGGATGCCCGTTGCTTCTGCCCTCCGGAGAGTGTGATGCCCCGCTCCCCAACATACGTGTCGAAGCCCTCCGGAAAGTCCTCCACGTTTTCCAGCAGATCCGCCTCGCGCGCGGCCGCTCGGACCTCGTCGGCGCTCGCCTCGAGATCGCCAAACGCGATGTTGTTCCCCACCGTGTCGCTAAAGAGAAACACCTCCTGCGGAACGTATCCGATGTGCTGTCGGAGGGTCGACAAGGGAATGGTGCTCACGTCGCTCCCATCAATGGTCACCCGACCGGCGTCCGGCTCCAGGAGGCGTGGAATCATCCGAACGAGCGTGCTTTTCCCAGACCCCGTCCGGCCAACAATGGCCAGCGTCTGATCGGCCGGCAGGTCAAAGCTCACCCCACGCAGGGCCGGTTCGTC
>JAWOAQ010000030.1:0-33700 GCA_046498495.1 Salinibacter sp.
GCGGGTGTGTGCCGTGTCCGGTTCCAACGTCCCCATCACGTATACTCCGTATGAGGAGGTGTACGGCCCGGGATTTGAGGACATGCAGCGCCGGACGCCCGACATCTCAAAGCTCCAATCCCTGATTGACTACGAGCCGCAGTACACCTTGGCGGACATTTTGCATGATGCGATGGCGGACGTGAAGGCGCGCCACAACGGCTCCGCGTCGTCGGTGGTGCCCGACTCGTTTTCCCCGTTCGCCACCGATGGGTAAAAGGCGTCCATCGAGGGCCGCGGGAGCTGGTTCATTTCGACGTGCATAGTTGACGATCGCACATGGGTTCTCTGGGGACGACGATGCTTTGGACAATGGCCCAAGCGGGGCTTCCGGCGGTGCTTGGGGTGCTGGCCGCAACGCCCCTCGTCATCTGGGGCGCGCGGCGGTACGACTGGGTGGCGTACCCGACGGCGGATCGGTGGCACGGGGACCCAACCGCGTTGATGGGAGGCATCGCGATTGTGGGGGCGGCCACGCTCGGGGTCGCGCTGAGCCCGCCGCCGATTGAGCTTCAGGTGGTGTGGGGGGCGGGCCTGCTGATGTTCGGCGTGGGGCTGGTCGACGATCAGTGGGGGGTGGGGCCGGTGACGAAGCTGACGGTTCAGGTCGTCGCGACGGGCGTGCTGCTCTCGCTGGGGTATGCCTTTGGCGCCGGGTGGCCGCTCTGGCTGTCGCTTCCGCTCACCCTTTTGTGGGTCGTGGGCATCACCAATGCGGTGAACCTGCTGGACAACATGGACGGCCTGGCGGCGGGCATTGCGGGCCTCGCGGCTCTTGTCCTGGCGGTTTTTGGGGGACTGACGGGGCAGTCCGGCGTCGTCGTCCTTGGGAGCGCCGTGGGGGGCGCGGCCCTCGGGTTCCTGTGGTTCAACTTCAAGCCGGCCCGGATCTTTATGGGGGACTGCGGGAGTCTCTTCCTCGGGTTCATTGTCGCGGCGCTCGGCCTCGTCGTGCAGGGAGAGGGGGGCGGGGGCGGGCATCCCGTAGCGGTGGCGCTCGTCCCGCTGGCCGTGCTCGCCATTCCGATCCTCGACACGACCCTTGTGACGGCCGTGCGCAGCTGGGCGGGGCGGTCCGTCTCGGAGGGCGGACGCGATCATACGTCGCACCGGCTCGTGCGGCTCGGCCTGTCCGAGACCCACGCGGTGCTCCTTCTCTACGGGCTCAGTCTTGTGTCGGGGGCGCTCGCTCTGCTGCTTCTGTTCGTCGACGTGACGTTGTTTTACGCGCTGTCCGCACTCGGGGGGGCAGGGCTGGCCGTGGTGGGGCTGCACCTGGCCCGGGCGAACGTGTACCAGCAGGGGGAGGCGAGGGGGGATGGGGCGCTCGCCCGTACGCCGCGGCCGATGCGCGTGGTGCACGCCCTCTTTGGTACGCGCTGGAAGGCCGTGTTGGGCATCCTGGCCGATTCGATTGTGGCGGGGGCGTCGTTGGTGCTCGCGTACCATCTCCGGTTTGGGGGCGACCTGTTGCCCGTCCACGAGGCGGAGCTGTTTTCGGCGTTGCCCCTCGCGGTGGCGGGACAGGTGGTCGTTTTTGCGAGTTTGGGGCTCTACCGCGGCATCTGGCGGCACGCCGGCACGCCGGAGTTCGTGCGCACGGTGGGGGCGACTGCGCTGGCCATGATCCCCACGGCCGGCGTGATTGCGTTCCTGCATGGGCCCGCCGCGCTGTCGGCCTCCATTCTGTTCATCGACTGGATGGTGGTGACCGGAGCGGTCGCCGGCATTCGCTTTGGGTTTCGTGGGCTCCGGCAGTATCTTGCCTCGCACCGGTCGCCGGGGCGGCGCGTGCTTCTCTACGGGGCGGGAGATTCGGGCATGGTGGCGCTTCGCGTATTGCGGCAGAATCCCACGCTAGCCCGCACCCCGGTCGGGTTCATCGACGAGGATCCCCTAAAGCAGGGGCAGTCGCTGCAGGGGCTTCCGGTTGTCGGGACGGGAGAGGATCTGGTTGAGGCGTGCCAGGTATACGACGTGGACGAGATCGTCGTCACCGTTGAGGCCCTGCCAGCCAGCCGCCGACAGGGCCTTCGGTCCCAGTGTGCGAAGGCGAATGTGCACTGCACCTCGTTCAATGTGACGTTCGAGCCGATGCGGTCGGAGACCGATCAGGTTCTGAGCGGGTCGCAATCCCACGCGTAGGCCAGGGGTTGCTTCGCCGATAGCGCCGAGGGGCCTTTTCTGTCCACCGGTCTCATGTTCATGTCTGCCTTGTCGCGCTCCCATCCTGAAAATGGAGCGGTAACGCCGCCGTTTCGCCCGCCGGTCTCCCCGTCGGAGGCCGATATGTTCGTGTTCGTTGAGGTGTTCAAGCGCAACGTGGACGACACGCGTCACACCCTGGAGAGGCTCCGGCAGCACGCCCTCTCCGTCCTCGTGACGGACCGCGACGCGTGTGCCCCTCACCGGATTGCCGAGCCGGCCCCACAGATTTCCGATACGCGAAACGCCCTCACGTCTGTGACCGATCCGGACCGCCGGCAAAAGATCACGCTCTTGGGCCACGCGTACCTCCCCTTCCGTTTGTATTTCACAACTCCAAGCGTCCCATGACTGTACTGTTTGGCCTTCTCGCACAGCAGAGCGCCGCCTTTGTGGCCGACGCCCCGACGGGCACCGGCCTGGAATGGATGACCCTGGCGGCGGTGATTGTGCCCGCACTGGTGCTGGTCGCCCTTGTGTACGCGGGGAGCCACCGCACCGGATAGGGCGCCATTCAGTAGAGCCGGCGCCCCCGTCAACACAACCGCCCGCGCCTCGGGAGAGACGCGGGCGGTGCGCGCAAGCAGAACCGACGCGTTCCGAGTGGACTACAGGTCTTCGCAGTCATTTTCCAGGTAGTGCTCGGCCCGGGCCTGGTAGTCGCCGTAGGCCGCGTTCGGGAACGTTTCGCAGGCGTCGGCCTCGTTGCCCAGTTCCATTTGCGACTCCCCAACCACGAAATAGAATTTGGCGGCATCGCTCCGGCTGCCATCGTGCATGTCAAGCCCCTGCTGTGCCGTCTGGATCGCCTCCTGGTAGTCGCTCTGCTCGTAGAGGGCAAGGGCGCGGTAGAACATGGTTTCCGCGTTTGGGTCGACGTACTCCTGCATTTCGTCGAGCGCATCGAGGGCCGTCTGAATCTGGCTCGATGAGAGGCTCTCTGCATTCAGCGCTTCGGACGCAATGTTCAGGAAATGCCCCCGGACGCGCTCAGTTGCGAGCCCCGCCACTCGGGTGTTTCCTGTTTCATTTCCGAGCTCAATGGCCTGCTCCATGGATTCGAGGGCCGCGTCTGTGCTGTCCATGCGGAAGTAGGCGATGCCACGGTTGTGGTACACGCTCGGGTCGTCCTCCACGTACTCGAGGGCCTCGCCGAAGTAATCAAGGGCCGCCTCATTGTCTTCCTCCTTCAGCGCAGCACTCCCGGCGCGCTTCATGCTATTGGTCATGTTGCTTTGAATCTTCTCGACAATGTCGTCCAGCTCCAGCTGCTGTGCAAGATCAAGGGCCTCCTCAAACCGGTCAATCGCCGTCCCGTGATTGCCCTGATTCCCGGCCTCGGCCGCGGCCTGGTAGCTTGCCTGCAGCTCTTTCTTGAGCTCCTCTGTATTGTCGGCATCGCTCGATTCGTCCTGGGCGTGCACGGGCGCCACGCCGATTCCCGCAAGAACGAGAATCGCAAGCGACGAAACGAACCAGCGAGCAAATCGAGAAAAGAACGTGGGGGAAGTCATGGGTATAGGCGCTATGATCGGAACGATGGTTGGGAGCTCCTGCCGCAGGCACCAAAGCCATTAAAGCGTGAGCAGTGCGGCGGAGCATGTCTTATGGAGCTAGCGGTCGAATTCAGCGACCGGACTCATTGTTCTCTACGCGGTCTTGAACCTGCTCGCGCAACTCTTCATTGGCGTAAATGGCGACCTCTACGCGTCGGTTGTCCTGCCGCCCCTCAGGGGTGTCGTTCGTCGCCACGGGTTCGGTTTCGCCCCGCCCGACCGACGTGATGCGGCTCGGGGATAGGCCCTGCGCTGCCAGGTAGTCCGTCGCCGACTGGGCACGTCGCTCGGAGAGGTCCTGGTTGTACGACTCGTCTCCTCGGGCGTCGGTGTGGCCAACGACCAGAATGTTGGTGTCCTCAAAGTCGTCCATGCTTTTGGCAAACTCCTGAAGGTTCTGGCGGGCCTCGTCGCGGAGGGCGTCGGAGTCAAAATCAAAGAGGATGCCACTGTCGAAGGTGATCTTAATGCCTTCTCCGACGCGCTCAACGTCGGCGGACTCAAGCTCATCGTCGAGCTCCTCGGCCTTTCGGTCCATCCGCTGGCCGATGATGGCACCGGCCGTCCCGCCGATCACGGCGCCCAAAATGGCGCCCTCTGCGGTCCCCCCGGCGGCCTTGCCAACGGCGGCTCCTCCGGCGGCGCCGGCCCCGGCGCCAATCACGGCGCCCTTCTCTGTGTTGCTCAACGACGCACAGCCCCCTGCCAACAGGCCGATGCCCAGTACAAGAAGAAAGACGGCGGAGGGGCGTCGAAACGAAAGCATACGGCTGGAAGGCGTGTACGGAGGATGAATGAGCGCTTTTGATCGTGCAACCCGCGTGCCGTCGCTCAAAGAGAGAAAGCGCGACCCCAAGCACAAGGGCGGCTGCGTTTGAAAAACGAGTTGGTCCGTTACTGTTTTGTGAAGCCTCTAAACGAAAAAAGGGCCTTGTGCGGGTCTGGGGGCGGGGAGAAGTAGCGTCCACGAGCAATCCAGGACGCAAAACGAGAAGACGAGGCGCACGCCCATCCGTACTGAGCAGCTGTCCACAAAACTACACAAGAATGGCGGGCGGGCGGGACAGACGGCCGTGCATCAATTCGGTGAACCCGGCAGGACGACTGGCAATCTCCGTTGGCACTCGTTATTGTACATGACTGTCAAGTCGGTGCCGCAGCCTCGTCAAACGACGCGGTGCCCTCGATCCGTTTTTCTTTTCCAGCTTTTGCCCCATCACATCATGAAACTCGTTGTGCCTATGGCCGGACGCGGCACGCGCGTCCGCCCCCACTCGCATGTAACGCCGAAGCCGCTCCTTTCCGTGAAGGGGCGCACCATCGTTGAGCGCATTGTTGATACGTTCGCGCGCGTGCTCCCCGAAGTGCCCGACGAAGGCGTGTTTGTTCTTGGACCGGACTTTGGACAAGAAATCCGCGACCAGCTCACGGCGATTTGCGAAGAGCGCGGCATGACCGCCAATTTTTGCGTTCAACGTGAGGCCCTGGGCACGGCCCATGCGGTCGGGTGCGCCGAGGAGCACCTGCACGGCAGCGGCGTGGTCGTCTTTGCCGATACGCTGTTTCACATTGCGGACGACGTGGCCATCGACGAGACCGCCGACGTGGTGGCGTTCGTGCGCGAGGTGGAGGACCCGAGCCGCTTTGGCGTCGCCGTTCGGGACGGCGAGCAGGTGACCAGTTTGATCGAAAAGCCAGACGAGCCGGTTTCCAACGAAGCCCTCATCGGCATCTACTACGTTCGCGAACTGGCCGACCTCCACACGGAGATTAACTACCTCATCGAGCATGATGAGAAGGGGAAAGGAGGCGAGTACCAGCTCACGGACGCCTTCGATCGCATGCTGCAAGACGGAAAGGTGTTTACGACCGCCGGGGTGGATGCCTGGATGGACTGTGGGACGATTCCCGCGCTTCTGAACACAACCGGCCGCGTTCTGGATCGGGAATCGGACACCCTGCGGCAGGGCACCGTAGACGACAGCGTGATCCACGAGCCGGTGTACGTGGGTCCCGGGGCCACCATCCAGGGCTCCGTGGTCGGGCCGCACGTCTCGGTGGAAGCGGGGGCGACGATTGAAAACGCCGTGGTGCGCGACAGCATCGTCTTTCAGGAGGCGTCCGTTCACGACGCTGTGCTCGCGAAGTCGGTTGTGGGCCGCCACGCTGCCGTCAAGCAGAAGGCACAGAGCCTCAACGTGGGCGACCACTCTCAGATGAACGTGGAGCTGCGGAGCTGAGCAGCGAGCCTCGCGGCCGCGGTGCTTTGCGAATTTCGGGTGTCGAAGGGGACAGCGGGACCGGGCTGTGGGACGCAGGAGGAGCACAGCCCGGTCATATCTGTTTTTATGCGGTGGGCGCCATTGGCCCGCATGTGCCCTTTGCTACTCGACGCTCCACCCCTCGGCAATGGATACCTATCCAAGCGAGCTGGAAGAAAAGCTTGGTTTCGATGTCATCCGGTCCCGTCTGGAAGAGAATGTGGGCACGCCCCTGGGGCGCGAACGCCTCGACTCTCTTCGTCCTGCCCGGTCCCTGGAGGCCCTGCGTACAGAGTTGACGCGCGTGGAGGAGTTGCAGGCGGCGTTCCAGTACGACGACGCCGTGCCCCTCGATAATTTCCATGACCTGCGCGGCACGCTCCGCCGCGCCGCCCCGGAGGAGGCCTACGTGGATCCGGAGGAGCTGTGGGCCGTGCGGCTCTCGCTCATTACGCTGCGCCGCCTGCAAGGCTATTTTGAACAGCGACGATCCGACTATCCCCGCCTCGCCCAGGCCGCTGGGCGCATCGTCCCGGTGCCGGACCTGGAGGAGCACGTCCTTTCGATCCTGAACGAGGACGCAACGGTGCGGGACGATGCATCGCCGGAACTGGCGCGCCTGCGCCGCCAGATTCGGGCAAAAGAAAACGAACTGCGCGATACGCTGGATGCGGCCCTGCGCAATGCCATCCGCCAGGGGTATGCGACCGAGGAGCAGGCCACGCTTCGCGGGGGACGCATGGTGATCCCCGTTCGGGCCGAGGCCAAGCGCAAGGTGGAGGGGTTCGTCCACGACACGTCGGCCAGCGGGCAAACGGTCTACATTGAGCCCGCCGCGTGCCTGGAGCTTAACAACGAGGTGCGCGAGCTCAAAAGCGCGGAGCAGCGCGAGGTGGAGCGGATCCTCCGTGAGGCCACGGCCCACCTGCGGAGCGAACGAGAGGCAATGGACGCCAATCTGCGGGCGATGGCGCAGTTTGACCTCCTCCAGGCCAAGGCGCGCCTCGCCGATCATCTCGACGCGGTCGTGCCTAAGCTGAACGAGGAGGGACGCATTGAGCTCTACGAGGGCCGCAACCCCGTTTTGGAACTGCATTTCCAGTCGCTCGGCGCGGCGGCCGAGACCGAGGGCCGTTCGACGGGCGAGGACGACATCCCGCCCCGGGAGGTCGTGCCGCTCAACATGGTGCTGGGCGAGGACTTTCGCACCCTCGTCATCACGGGGCCGAATGCGGGGGGCAAGACAGTGACGATGAAGACCGTCGGGCTGTTTGCGCTTATGCTGGGCTATGGGCTGCCCCTTCCCGTGGCCCCGCACTCCTCGTTCCCCCTGTTCGACCAAATCATGGCGGACATTGGCGATGAGCAGTCGATTGAGGACGACCTGTCCACGTTCAGTTCGCACGTGTCGAACCTCCGCCACATGCTGGCGGAAGCGACCGACAATTCGCTCGTCCTGATCGACGAGGCCGGTACGGGCACCGACCCGGACGAGGGCGGCGCGCTGGCCCAGGCGGTGCTGGAGCGCCTCACCGCCGCCGGGGCGCGCACCATCGCCACCACCCACCACGGCACCCTTAAGGTCTACGCGCATGAGACGGAGGGCGTGGAGAACGGCTCGATGGAGTTCGATCAGGAGACGCTCCGGCCCACCTACCGGTACCAGGAGGGCGTGCCGGGGTCGTCCTACGCCTTTGAGATTGCCGAGCGGATGGGCCTCGACGCCGAGCTTTTGGACCGGGCCCGCATGCTGGCCGGCGAACAAAAGACGGCCATGGAGAACCTGATCTCCACCTTCGAGGAGCGGACCCAGCGCCTGGAAAACGAGCTCTACGAGGCAGAGAAGAAAAAGGAGCAGGCCGAAGCAGAGCGGACGCGGCTCGAAGAAAAGCGACGCACGCTCGAAAAGGAACGCGAGTCGATCCGGCAGCAGGCCCTGGAGGAGGCCGAACGCATCGTCGACGAGGCGAATGCGCGGATCGAGCGCACCATCCGCGAAATCAAGGAGGCGCAGGCCGCCTCGGAGGCCACGCAGGAGGCGCGGGCCGAGCTCGAAGACTACAAGGAGGGATTGGACGATGAGCGGGCGCAGGCGGAGGAGGCGGCCGAGCCGGAGGAGGACGCCCCGTCCGAGGCGTCCTCCTCCCCGCACCTCGACCGCAGGCCCGACGCGCCGATCCAGGAAGGGGATCAGGTGGTCCTGGACGACGGCACCACGGCCCTGGAGGTGCAGGAGATCGACAGCGAAGAGGCCGTCGTCCTCATGGGGTCCATGCACATGCGCGTGGATCGCGACCGCCTGACGAAAGTGGGGGAGGCCGAGCCGGAGCCCGACCGAACCCACGGGGGAAACCAGACAATGGCGGCCCTGGAGGCAAGCCCCTCGATCGACGTGCGGGGCCAGCGGGTCGATGAGGCACGCCACAACGTCCAGGACTTTCTCGACAACGCAATTGCTGCGGGGCTCGACACCGTCGAGATCCTTCATGGGAAGGGCACCGGGGCGCTCCGGTCGGCCCTCCACGAAATGCTCGCCCAACGATCCGACATCCAGGGCTATCGGAAAGCGCCCATCCAGGAAGGAGGCGCCGGCGTGACGACGGTAGACCTGTCGTGAGAGAGGGAGGTGTAGAGGGTCGAGCGATACGATTCTGATGGCGAGACGAGGGGCCAACAGCACCCTCCGGTGCCGGCACGGAGGCGTGTGTTCGCCGCTACGTCCCCATCCTGCCTCGCCTCCACACGTAGCGCTGGACGAAGCGCTCGCCGATTTGTAGCTTCGGCGACGGCGCGGGGGACCGGAGCTTCCCACCATAGACACCCAACCGATGGCTCATATTGTATCTACGCGTCCGCTCCTTGCGGACGGGCTCGCTCCCCTTCGGGAGCATCATACCGTAACGGTCCACGACCCAGATCCTGAAGGCGACCGCACGGAGGACGACATTATTGCGCTGGCCGCGGATGCGGACGTGCTGCTTTCTGTGCTCGCCGATCCCCTCACCGAGCGCGTCTTTGCGGCGTGCCCGCATCTTCAGATGGTGGCCCAGTACGCCGTTGGGGTCGACAACATTGACCTGGACGCGGCCCAGGAGCACGGAGTGGTCGTCAGTCACACCCCCGGTGTGTTGACGGACGCGACGGCGGATCAGACGTGGGCGTTGCTGCTGGCGGTCGCACGGCACCTGCGGGCAGCCGACCAGTACGTGCGCGACGGAAACTTTGAGCGATGGGAGACAACCCTGCTGCTCGGGATGGAACTGGCCGACAAGACCATGGGCATTGTGGGGCTGGGCCGCATCGGGCAGGCCGTCGCGCGTCGCGCCCTCGGCTTTGGGATGGACGTGGTGTACCACAACCGCCGCCGGGCCAATCCGACGGTGGAGCGACAGACGGGGGCCCGCTACGTGACACTCGACGAGCTGCTCTCGACCAGTGATGTGGTGTCGCTCCACTGTCCCCACAATGAGGACAGCCACCACCTCATCGACGCGGCGGCCCTCCAGCAGATGAAGGAAGCGGCCCTGCTGATCAATACGGCTCGTGGCGCGGTGGTTGACGAGGCGGCCCTCGTCGAGGCGCTCGACGAAGGGGACATTGCCGGTGCGGGGCTCGACGTGTTCGAGAACGAGCCCGACGTACACCCGGGTCTCTTGGAGCAGGAGCGGGTTGTCGTTGCGCCCCACCTGGGAAGCGCGACCACGCGAGCCCGGCGGCGCATGGTGGAGATGGTCGTGGAGTCCATCCGGGCCGTGCTGAACGAGAACGAGACCATTCCTCACCGGGTGGCGTAGGCGTTGGGAGAGACGAGAGCCGGAGCGCGCGGGTCGGCTGCCCGTCGTCCCATCCGGGGCGCGCCCGGGGGGCGGGCGCGTGCGGAACAGTGGGCGGTGCGGTGGACGGGGACGTACGAAAATCCGGACGCTTCCGGACGGGTTGCGAGACGGAGCGCTGGCAGAGCGTGGCGGCGCGCTTTTTGTTGTGGCTGCAAATGGTCAACCCCTCCTGTTCGCTCCCGGTGATTCGCCCCCCTGTTCATGATCCCGTACCGCATTGCTCTCATCGCGCTCCTGATTGGATGGGGCGCGATCGATGGCCAAGGCCAGCCCCGCGACACCACATCGTCGTCGACGCCGGTCCACGTCGTTGAGCGGGTGAACGATGCGTTTGCGAACGGAAGTTCGGAACGGCTGCTCGGACCGGCCACGGATCGGGTCGAGGTGAGCTTGTTTGGGACGCGAACGGTCTACAGCAGCTCTCAGGCGTTCTATGTCATTCGGGATTTCTTTTCGAACTATGTCCCCCGCCGGTTCCAGGTGGACGACGTGACAGAAACAGGGACGACCTGCTTCGTGTCGGGAACCTATGAACACGACCAGTCCGAACGCGCGCTCCAGGTCTTCGTCCGATTGGTCCAGCAGGACGAAGCGGAATGGCGGCTCCATGAGGTCCAAATCGACTACGAGGCCCCGTAGGATCGCTGGACGGCGAGGAGGAAGCCGGCGACGGCCTCATTCAACGTGATCTTCTCCGGGACGACCGGTGCCCCCACGATGGAACGCCTGTTTGACGTGTTGCGCTCTGTGTCCTGGTGGGGAGGGCTCGGTGGAGGGCTCGCACTTGCTCTGGCGCTCACGGCCGTCGGACGATGGGCCGCGACGGAATACGTCGCGGAGCATGCCGAGGCGCGGCAACAGGAGGTTGTGCAAGAGGCCCTGTCGACGACGGAGCGTCGCTTCGAAGCGATGCGGGATCAGGCCCTGGGGCGCGCCCAGCAGCTGGCAGGGGATTCGGTTCTCGTGCAGGGGCTCCAGCAGTGGCAGAACACGGGCGAGCGGCCCTCGGACTTTCTGCGGCACGTGTCGACCCTTTCCCGTCCGGACCAGACCGCCATCGAGGTGTACAGCCCGGTGCCTCGGGTTCTGGCGTGGAACGGAGAGCGCCTGCCTCTGGGAACGGCCCCGGACTCGGACGCCTTTTTGCGGGAGGTGCAGAGCGAAATCGTGGTGGATGGGGCCGTGCGCGAAGCGCTGTCCGTCTGGGTGCCCGTGCAGGCCAATGGGAAGACGCTCGGCGCCGTGCGGGTCGTCCGCGTTCTCCGATACCAGCCCCCGGTGCAAAACCGGTACATCCGTGGGTTCGATGTCTCCAATCGGTGGGCGGAGGCGACCGGAGAGGCCGTCCAGGTCACCTGGGGAGGCGCTGCGCCTCCGGACGCCGACGAGCACGCCCGGGCGCTGCGCGGGCCCAACGGGGACGTCCTCGGCGTTGCGAGGGTTGCCCCGCCTGCCCCGGAGCGTCTCGTTCGCCGAACGGCGGCGCTGTACGACGACGTGCTCGCTGGCTGGGCCGCCCTGTTGTTGCTGTGGGGGCTTTGGGGGGCCGGGGCGTGGTATCTGACGCTGGGGGCCCGGCCGGGACTGCGGCGATGCGCGCGGGCCCGAACGGCCGCTGCGGCCCGGTTCCTCGTTGTGGGGGGAGCGTGGGTCGGCGCCCGGTACGCATTCCTCGGGCTAGACGTCCCGGGCCGGTGGGTGGGACAACTGGAGGTGTTTAGGGCCTTGTTTGATCCGACGCAGTTTGCTTCGGCCCTGGGGGGCGGCATCTTTCGCTCGATTGGCGACCTGTTCCTCACGAGTGTCTGGTTTGTTGTTCTTGCGGTGGGAGCGATGCATCTGGCGCGGGCCTACCGGCTGCGGGCCGATTCGCTCCGCGCGCTGTGGCGTCGTCTGAGCACGGCCGTTCCGCGCCAGCCCTCGTCCCTCCGGTTCCTGGGGGTTGTCCTCGGGCTGCTGGCCATTGGGTTTGGGGCCCCGATGGGGCTGGCGTATGTGGTCCGCCGCGCCGTCCTGGACAGCACCCTCGACTTCTTCTCGCGAACCGGGCTGCTGCCGGAGCCGCTGGTGCTGGTGGTGCTCTGCGCCCTGTTTTTGCTCGTGGTCGCAGCCCTTCTTTTGGGTGTGGCTGCGCTCTGGATCGGGGGGCGATGGGCGCTCCGATCCCGGCCGACGCACTGGCCCCGTGGGCTTGCCCTGCTTAGCATTGTGACCCTCTTCCTTGTCGGATATGTGGCGATCTACGTCCGGCCCACGGCGCCGGATCTCGTTCCGGCCGCGTACCCCCTGGCGCTCATCGGTGTCTTGGGAGGGGCTGCAGTGTACGGCATGGTGGGGCGCGGGGGGGGGCTTGACGCATTGACCGTGCGGGGCCACCTGCTGTCCCTGTTTGCCGTGACGCTCCTGTTGTATCCGCTCCTCTATGCCGGGATGGACGCACAACGGCGGGAGCGCATGGTCGATGCTGCCCGCTCGTTTGAGGAGGGATACGACCCGCGCGTCCTGTATTCCATTCAGCAGGTCTTGCGAACGGCACGCGAGGAACTGCCGCCCACCATGAATGAGGCCGCGAGGGGACGCGTTGGGCCCGTCGACTCGGTCATGACGCGCCTCGTCCAACGCTCCCTTCTGGCCTCACTGACGACCTACGAGGTGCGGCTGAGTCTCTACAATGCAAACGGCTCCCTGGTGCGGGGCTACGCCGCGCTCGGAGAACGGACGCGGCGAGCGGACGTGCAGGCCGACCGATCCATTTTTGAGGACCTGCGTCGAGCGTATACCCAACGGGCCCGTCCGGACCCGCTCGTGAACCGGCTTCCGAATGAGCGGGGAGAGCAGTTTCAGTACGCGGGGCTTTTTAGCATTCCGAGCGACGATGGGACCGTCGCGTACTGGGTGCTGCTCCACGCCGAGCCACGGTCGCTGCTGCCGGGCACAGGGGCTGGGGTGCCGCGCGTGCTGCTCCCCGGTGGAGGCTACAGCGATCTCTACGCCGACCTGTCCCTGGCGGAGTTTCGGGACGGCACGCTCGCGCGAAGCTTTGGGAAGAGCTTTGAGCGCACGCAGCTCCCGGGGCCGTACCGCGATCAGCTTACGGACACCCCCTCGTTCTGGCGCACCGAGACGATGCAGGGACAGGAATATCTGACATACTACCGACGGGCCGACGGCCCGGAGGCGTCCACCGTAGCGGTGCGCATCCCGGCCATTTTGGCCTTCGACCACTTGTATTACCTGCTCCGCCTGATCGTGGCGGGCCTGGGCGTCGGGGTGTTCTTTTACCTGGTGGGAATGTACGGACGGTATCGAAAGGGAATGCTGCCGGCCCGGCGGCTGCGGTTCCGTGACAAAGTGCTCAATGCCTTCTTGGTCGTCGGGGTCGTATCGATGGTGGCGGTGGGGATCGTCGGCGTGCGGGTCGTGACGGGGGAAAACGACCGGGTGGTGGAGCGTCAGTTGCGGGAGCAGATGGCCCGGGTGGAGGAGGCGCTTGCCCTGGAGGCGCGGTCCGGGGAACAGCTGTGGCAGGTCGCCGAGCGCGTCGACGTGGACTCCCTTGCCGCCCGCGTGGGCCTCGACCTGCGGATCTACGAAGACGGGCAACTGGCGGGCACGAGCCGGCCCCGGCTGGTGCGAGACGACCTGATCGACGAGCGTCTGCCCGGACCGGTCTACTACGCCCTCTATGAGGAGTCCTATCGGTTTGCCAGCGCCGAGGCCACCATCGGCGATTTCCAGTACCGGGTGGGCTATCAGGTCCTTGCGGACGAAGAGGGGCGGCCCCGGTTCGTGCTGGGCATGCCCACCCTCGCTCAGCAGGAGCAACTGGAGCAGGAACAGGCCCGCACCCTGGCGTACCTGTTTGGGGCCCTGCTCGTGCTCGTGGTCGTGGTCATGCTGACGGCCGTTGTGCTCGCCAATGCCCTTGCCCAACCGATTGCCCGGCTCCGGGAGGGGCTGGAGGCCGTGGGCGAGGGCCGGTTTGCACGCCCGCTCACCGTCAACACCCGCGACGAAATTGGCGACCTCGTCCGCACGTTCAACGAAATGCGCGAACAGCTTTCGGAGAGCCGTCGCAAACTCGCCCAGCAGGAGCGCGAGCTGGCCTGGCGCGAGATGGCCCGGCAGGTGGCCCACGAGATTAAGAACCCCCTAACGCCCATGAAGCTGTCCATCCAGCATCTCCGACGGACCTTCAAGCGGGAGCAGCCGGCGGGAGACGACGCGGCCTTTACGTCGGCATTCGATCGGATTACGACGACCCTCATCGAGCAGATCGAGTCGCTGGTCCGGATCGCCGATGAGTTCTCGACCTTCGCCCGCCTGCCCACCCGGGTCCCGGAGCCGCTCGATCTCAATGAGGTGATCGAAGAGGCCGTCCGGCTCATGGAGGAGGAGACCGATATGGAGCAGCTCGAGCTTGCCCTTCACCCGGAGCCCCTGGTTGTGGAGGCCGACCGCGAGGAGTTGCGACGCATCTACATCAACCTCATTAAAAACGCGCTTCAGGCCATTCCGGACGACCGGCAGGGAGAGGTGCGCATCACGACAACGCCCGCGAAGACCCCGGAGGGGAGCCCCGTGGCGCAGAGCCGGGTCATCGACAATGGCACCGGCATTCCGCCCGGTCTGCGCGGTAAGATTTTCGAGCCCAACTTTTCCACCAAGACGAGCGGGACGGGTCTTGGCCTCGCCATTGCGCAAAAGGCCATTGACGAACTGGACGGGCGCATCGGATTCGAGACCGCCGAGGGGGAGGGCACCACCTTTTGGGTTCAGCTTCCGCTCTCCGAGGACGACGCGCCGGGCACGAGCTAGCCCTGAGCCGGAACGGTCGCCTGCTCTCGGACGTGGCGGATGCGCTCGCGAAGCGGGGGATGCGAATGATGGAGGGCCACGTACAAGGGGTGCGGCGTAAGGTGGGCACGATTCGATGCGGCGAGCTGCTTTAAGGCTGAGGCAAACGTGCCGGGCCGTCCGGTCGTCTCCACGGCAAAGGCGTCGGCCTCATATTCGTGCCGGCGGGACCATGCCTGCAAGGGAAGGGACAAGAAGAGGTCGACCGGCGTGTAGAGCAGGCCAAAGAAGACGAGGCCGGTATACACCGACAGCTGTTCGACGTAAAAGGCCGCGTACAGCCCCTCCACCTGCAAGAACACGGACAGAAGAAGGAAGAGCACGCCGGTCTGGAGCACACTGATGGCCATGCGCTGTGGAATGTGATGCCGCTTGTAATGGCCCATCTCGTGGGCCACAATGGTGACCAGTTCGTCCACCGACTGCTCCTCGACCAGCGTATCGAACAGGACGATGCGCCGGTTGGCGCCAAAGCCAGTGAAGAAGGCGTTCGACTTGCTGGAGCGCCGGGAGCCGTCCATCACATAGATGTCGTCGAGTGCGAAGTCGACCGAGTCCGCGTAGTCGAGGATGGCATGACGCAGCTCACCGTCCTCCAGTGGTTCAAAGTCGTTGAAGAGGGGCATGAGGAAGCGCGGGGCGACGTACTGGAGGAGAAGCATCACCACCGTGACGGTACCCCAGGCGTAGATCCACGCAAACGGGCCGGTCTGCTGGAAAAACCAGAGGAGCGCGGCCAGGAGCGGCCCGCCGATGGCCAGTCCGAGCGCCAATCCCTTCAGCCGGTCGAGAACAAAGGTCCGAAGCGTCGTCTCGTTAAACCCGAAGCGCTCCTCAATGACGAACGTCCCGTAGAGAGAAAACGGCAGGGACAACACTCCTTGGGCGCCGATCAAAAGCCCAATGTAACAGAGTCCGGTGAGGATCGGGTGCAGCTCCCATCCCCGAACGAGGCCGTCGAGCCAGGCAAAGCCGCCGGCAAACCAGAAGGCAAGCAGGACGACCACCCCCACGGAGGACTGCAGGAGCCCGAACCGGGTGCGGGCGCGGGTGTAGTCCTGAGACTCGGCGTACGTGTCCGCGTCGAAGGTGTCGGCAAACTCGTCGGGCAGGGCCGACTGCAGGGTACGGAGGTTTAGCACGTCGGCGACGGCGTTGAGGCCGTACTCGGCCAGGAGGGCAGCCAGGACGATGGCGCCGTAGACATTCATCGAAGAATGGGCAGATCTGAGCAGCGGTCGACAGATGGATAACGGGCTTCGAGGGGACCGTTCCGTGGGCGTGCCATACGAGTGCGGAGGACCGCCCCGCACGCTCGACGGGCGTGTCGCCGCCCCCTCGTCGGAGGACACCGGGTGGGGCGGGAAAACTGCCGGGGTGGAGCCGAGACGCGGGTGCGGGCAGATGGACGGCGGGTCGCAAGATCAGCCGCCGTCGGAGAGAACGCAGCCCGTCCCGGGCCGCGGGGCCGTCTTTTGCACGGCCCAGGAACCGCCCCTATTCGCGCTCGGCACGGACGACGGCGGTCCCGGACGAGGACCGTTGAAGCGTAGCCCCGTCGGACACATCTATGGTCTGCGTAGCGGGGGCCGTGGTGCCGCCTCCACGCCCCGAGGGGGTCAATACAATCTCCAGGTCCCCGTTGGGGCCACTGAGCGTGATGGTCACCGTCTCGACGGCGGGCTCCTCCGTGGCCTCCGGATCGGGGTCTTCAACCACGCGGAACGTAAACTCCGTAATGCCCTCGCCGACCTCAACGTCACTTGCCTCGAAGCCGTCGCCATCATCGTCCCGGATGGTTGTATCGTCGAGGGTCACATCGGTGTTGCCGGTGGCCTGGACCTGCGTGCCCTCGGCCTCCACAGCGATGGATGTGCCGGGGGCCAGCGGAAGGTTGTTTTCCGCGTCGAACACGGTGAGCTGATACGTCTGTTCAAGCTCGGCCGAGTCGGGGCTCACCTGGACCTCCGGGCGTCCAGAAAACACCACCGGCACAGTCTCCGTCAGCTCGTTTTCGTTGCCGGTCTCCGCCGGGTCGGGGCAGTTGTCCGGGTCGACAATGGTGTTGGCGTCGTCGGTGCCCACAGTTTGCGCCTGCAGGGTCGCGACCCCGTCGGAGGGGGTGGGGTTGGACGACGTCAGCGTGACCGATCCCGAGCCGTCCGCGTCCGTCTCAGCAGAGCCCCCAATGATTCCGGCGTTCGTGGAGAAGTAGACGGCGGTTCCCGGCACCACCGGGTTGCCGTACTTATCCCCCACGATTGCCGTGACGTCGTTCGTGAGATCGTTTTCGAGAAGACCGGGGAAGTTGTACTGATCCGGTGATACGGTGAAGTGGCACTTGTTTGGCAGGCCGCCGTGAACGCTCAGGCGCACCGGTTTGGAGCGGATGGTGGAGCCGTCGGCCGTTTCGGTCTCGGCCACGACCTGCACGACCCCGGCGGTGGTTCCACTCGCGACGTTGACGGTGGCGGTGCCGCTGCCGTCGGTCGAGTCGCGTTCCGGCGTCAGCGTCGCGTCGCCCGGCTGCTGGCTAAAGCGAAAGTCGACGCCAACCGCCCGGTCGAGTTCAATGGGGGTGCCGCTGGAGTCGACCACCTGGAACGTGAGGCGCGCCACCTCCTCGCCGCCGCTTTCTTGCACCCGGATCACATCGGTCGACTGCTCGGCGAGCGTGATGTTGGTCGGGCGGCCCGGCTCCGATTCGTCCTCATCGCTGAGGGACAGGGCAAGCTCAATGTCGCCGACCTCCTCCAGGTCCGGCGACACGCGTTCGGTTGTTTGCACCGTCGTCCCCTGCTTCGAGGCCTCGATGGTCACCTGAGTGGAGGTACTTATCTCAATGGACGTGGAGAAACGCCCCGATTCGTCGGTGACGACGGACGCTTCTTGCTCCTCGTCCTCCTCCTGGTAGGTAAGGGTCACGACGGCGTCGGCGACCGGGTTTTGCGTTGTGCTGTTCAGTACGCGGCCCGAGAGGGTGACGTCACTGGTGTCCACGCCGCCAATGTCGCATGCTCCGGTCAAGAACAGAAGGCCCAGGGCCGCTGCGATGGAGGAGAGGCGGACGAGACGAAAACGGGTCATGCCGAGTGGGGAACCGGTGGAGAAGCGACGTCAACGTGCATCCCTGCAAAAAGCGCTCCGCACCCAGCGGCGCCCGCGGCGGAGGCCGGACGAAACGGGGCACCGATCCCCCGCGGCGCGTCAGTCGGAGGTCCGAACCCGTCCGTACAGCCGGGTAAGCCGGGACAGAAGTTCCTCTGTTTCTTCGGTCAACTGATCGGGCGTCACGCGCCATCTCCAGTTCCCCTCCGGTTCGCCAGGCCTATTCATACGGGCCTCCGTTCCCAGGCCAAGCACGTCCTGCAGCGGCGTCACCACGCGGTCGGCCACCGACGCCATCAGGTAGCGCAGGCACTGCTCATGCACCTCAGCCGAGGACGCATTCAGGTCGAGGTAGTCCCGGGCAAACGCCTGGTTTTTGGCCGACAGCTCCTCGTGCCACCAGCCCACGGTTGTGTTGTTGTCGTGGGTGCCGGTGTAGGCCACCTCGTTTCGCCCGTAGTTGTGAGGAAGAAATTCGTTTGACGGATCGGTGTCGAAGGCAAACTGCAGCACCTTCATCCCCGGCAGGTCGAACTGTTCGCGCAGGGCCTCCACCGAATCGGTAATGATTCCGAGGTTTTCCGCCACCACCGGAAGCTCGCCGAGCGCTTCTTCCAGGGCGTGGAAGAAGTCAGCGCCCGGGCCGTCGACCCACTCCCCGGCGATGGCCGTGTCCGCGTCGTCCGGAATGCGCCAGTAGGCGTCGAAGCCGCGGAAGTGGTCGAGCCGCACGAGGTCGAAGCGGTTGAGGGCGTGCCGCATGCGTTTCGTCCACCACGCGTAGTCGTTCTCGCGCATCAGATCCCATCGGTAGAGCGGATTGCCCCAGTGCTGGCCTTCGGGGCTGAAATAGTCGGGCGGCACGCCGGCCCCGGCGGTTGGATTGCCCGCCGCGTCAAGCTGGAAGAGCTCCTGATGGGCCCAGACATCGGCGCTGTCGTGGGCCACGTAGATGGGCACGTCGCCGAAGAGGCGAATGTCGCGGGTGCGGCAGTAGGCCTGCAGGGCGGTCCACTGCCGGTGAAAGAGATATTGCCAGAAGGCGTGTTTGCGCACCGTGTCAGCGTGCTCGGACCGGGCGGTGTCGACGGCCTCGGCTTCGTAGCGAGCGAGGGGGGCGGGCCAGTCCGTCCAGGGGGCGCCGTCGTACACGTCCTTCAGGGCGGCGTAGAGGGCATAGGCCTCGAGCCACGCCGACTGGTCGGATCGGAACTGGTCGAACGCGGCCTCGTCGAGCGACGAGTTTCCGTGGGCGAAGTTGTCGTAGGCGGTGTCGAGGAGGGCTCGCTTGCGCGGGCCCACCTGAGCATAGTCTACGCGATCGGCGGGCAAATCGCGGAGCGGGGCCAGGTCGTCCTCCGTCACCAGGCCGTATTCGTGCAGCGGCTCGGGGCTGATGAGGAGAGGATTCCCCGCGAAGGTGGACGTAGCCGAGTAGGGAGAGTGCCCAAAGACGGTGGGGCCGAGGGGGAGCATCTGCCATAGGCGCTGGTCGGTTCGGGTCAGAAAGTCGGCAAACCGGTAGGCGGCGGGCCCCAGGTCGCCGATGCCGTAGGCACTGGGGAGCGACGTAATGTGAAGCAGGAGGCCACTGACGCGTCGAGAATCCACGGGGGGAAGGGACGGACAAGCAAAGTGAGCGAACCAGGATGTAGTCAAACCAAGGCCCGCGGGAATCACAAAAGGATTCGATGCGAAGACCCGGGGCTACGTCTCGTCGGAGGGGGGCGTCGGGGGGGACTGAGGTGTGGTGTCGGTGTGCTCGGCCGGGAGGCGGGGGCGTTCGTGAGGGGAAAGGCGCGTGTCGGCGGCGCCCGTGGCGTCTGCGATTCGGTCCCGGTAGAGGCTATGAAATCGGTTGTAGAGACCGTTGAGCTGGGTGTCTGCCTCCGCTGCCGGAAGGTCCACAATCTCAGGGTACGCAGACGAGGCGGCACCGGCCGTGTCCACGTAGAGCGTCTTGAGGCCCAGGCGTCGCTGGAAGAGGGACGCCGTGGCGGCGAACACGTGAAATTTCTCCGTCGGAAGGATCCAGAGGTGGCGTGAAAGCACCCCGCGGCGGACGTACAGCCCGTCGTCTTGGCGTGCGTAGCCGTGGTTCCGGTACTGTAGCACGGCCCATCCCAGGAGGCCCGGGAGGAGGGCAAGGCCCCACCAGGGAAGCGCCACGTCCCCCAGGTGCCACCACGTGGCGGGCCAGAAGTACCCGACGGGAACCAGGACCAGCCCAAGCACAACCGAGTAGCGGAAGAACCGACGGCGGATTGTGAGGGGGGAGACCGACTGGAAGCGGTCTGGCAGGTCGAACGTGCGAACGCGCTGGGCGAGCTGCAAGATTGCATCGTACTGCGCAAACGGGGCGATGACCCGATGGCCCTGCTCGTCTACATCGGTCCCGACGGTCTGGACCTGGAGCCCGTACCACCCGAAGGCGCGCATCAGTGGATTGGTGCGCAGGATCAGGGCCTGCACTTTCTTGAGCGGTACGGTGTCCTCTGTCACCGTAAAGAGCCCGTGCCGCTTGTGGAGCTTGTCATCGTCGAGGCGCAGGCGGAAGCCGTAGTAGCGGGAGACATGGATGAGGATGCCGCTGATCCATCCAAGCACCACGGCCCCCGCGATGGAGCCCAGGATGGCGATCGCCGGATGAGCGGCCATCAGATCTGTAATCTGGTCCACCCGGCCTTGTGAGCGGAGGACTCGTTCTACGATGAGTTCGGGGTCAATCAGCTCCAGGGCCGAAAAGATGAGAACCAGGTAGAAGAGCGAGAACCGGAACGCCCCGGAGAGCATCACGCGAGGAAGGGACATCGCGAACAGGAGCTCGCCGGTCGGCGCCTCCGTCTCGTCGGCGGCATCGGCGGCGTCAACGTCTTCGCGTTGGAAGGAGCGCACGACCCGCCGGATTTCATGGGCGGCCTCCAGCCCCACGTATTCGAGGGCTCCCTCCGTGGCTGCACTCCCCGCCGTTTCGATTTTGACCTTTGCCATGCCAAAGAGGCGAGCCACCAGGTTCTGTTCAACTTGAATGTTCTGGACGCGCTCGATCGGAATGCTCCGGTTTTTTCGATTGAGCACCCCCTTCTGGATGACGATCTGCTTGGGCGTGATGCGATAGCTGAACCGAAGGTACTGCAGCACAATCGTGGGAAGGGCCACCACCCCGTACAGAATGCCGAGCACCACCGAGACCACATTCTCTGAGCTCGGGTTTTGGAGCGTCGGCAGGAGAATGATGACGAGGGCCGGCAGGCTGGCCCCCACCCGCAGCAGCAGCGTAAGGGGATGAAGGCGTTGCGGCTCCTGCACGGCGCCCAGAGGAGAGGGCACATCCGACCCCGGCGCCGAGGCCGGGGTGGGGTCCGACGACGGGGATTCTGAATCGGACGTGGAGGGGGACGACGGCATCACACCGGGTCTTCGAGGAGCGGGTCTTCGAGGATGAAGCGTTTGATCTCGTCTCGGATGCGTTCGGCTTCGGCGAGGGGCAGGCCGGGAATCACAACGTCGCTGCTCCGGGACCCAGCCGTATGGACCACAAGCCGCCCGAGCGCGAACTCCCGTTCCAGCAGGTCCTGCGACACATCGACGTGCTGGATGCGACGGAGGGGCACCACGGTGCGTACATGAGTGATGACGCCGTGCTCGCGATACAGCTCCTCGGGCCATAGGGCAAATTGCCAGGCCCGGTACCGTAGCCGAGGCCAAAAAAGAATAAAGAGGATGCCGCCCACAAGCATCGTGCCCGACAGGAGGCCGAACGGCAGCCACGAATCGGGGGAAAAGAGAGACGTAAGGTCGTAGAACAGGACGGGAAGAAAGAGGAGGAGGACAAGGCCGGCCAGCTTAATGCGCCACACCGTCTGGATGTCCGCGTCGAGGGACCGGGTGGGGTCGCCTGTACCGGAGGTTGGCGGAGCGGGATCGGCTGAGGAAGTAGCCTCCATCGAGACAAGCATGCAATTCGGCGATGACAACACCTCATCAAACCAAAGTCGGGGATCAGGGTTCAGTAGATCGCTGCGTCCCGATCCTTGAAGCCCACCGGACTGGTGCCTGCCATCCGGGACGCGTCCAGCATCCCTCGATGATTCTTCAGGCTGATCCGAGAGACGGACAGCGCACACTAAATTCAAAAATACCCTCCAAAAGCGATATAACGTATATCCATGCCCGGCGTAGGCTTAAGGTCGTATGTCCGAGGAAGTTGCATCATTTCGCATTATGACAAGGGGGTATCGATTCTTACCCGGGGGCTTTTGGGTCGGGCAGGCGTGAACCGTGTAAATGTCGACGAAGAAGGGTACCTTGTCTCTACGTGCAGTCAAAAAGTGCATAATCTTTTTGGTGCGTTCTCTCACTTTAATCGCCTGGTTTTGTGGAATACATTCTACAGCCTCGCCACTGGAAAAAGGTCACTCGGTTCGTCCGTCGGAGGGGGCGCCGTACCGCTTTCCCGTGGTCGGGTGCCCTGCTGGCAGGAGTGGTTGTGTTCATTCTTGTCGTAGATATCGCGAGAGCGGATGATGGGCAGCAGCGGCAGGAGGCCGAGCAGAGGGCCGAGCGCCCCGCCGTCGTCGCGTCTCCCCAGGCGTCTCCGTCCCGCGTCGAGGACGCCGCCGACCCCACCCGTTCTGGATACCTGCATCCGGTGGCGCTGGGCATTTACACCGTCGCGGGGCTTGCTCTGCTGGCCGGGTATCTGCAGTGGCACGTGGCCGTGAGCAACCGAGACCGTCTTTATTTCGAACAGGTGTTATCGAATTGGGCCGCCGAGGTCCGTCGCCAAAATCGGCAGTTAGAGGCGTACAATCGCGAGCTTATTCACACCAATCGTCGCTTGCGCGATGCCGTTGAAGAAAAGTCACGTCTCCTGGGAGTGGCCGTTCATGACCTCAAAAACCCACTGTTCGGGGTGCGCGCCCTATCGGAGATTGTACTCGAAACGGAACCGCTCTCCGACCGCGCGCGGCGAAAGCTTGACCTCATTCGCCAGTCCGCCCAGGAAACGCTGGAGTTAATCAACGACCTGATGGACTCGGCGGCGGAGGTGACCGACGGTCGGATCCACCACGCCCCGGTGGATATGAGCGCGCTGGCCCAGCGGGTGGTGAAAAGCTTTTGCCCTCAGGCCGAACGCAAGGAGCAATCGCTCCGCTGTTCGGTGCCCAATGTCCCGTGCGTCGTTGATGGCGACCAGCCAAAGCTCCGTGGGGCCATGAACAACCTGGTGAGCAATGCGCTCAAATACGCCCCGCCCGGAACCGCAGTGGACGTCACCGTGGCGCAAAACGGCGATCAGGTGCGGATTGCCGTCACCGATCAAGGTCCGGGACTGAGCATGCACGACCAGAAACGGCTTTTTGAGCCGTTTCTGCGGCTGGGCCCGGAGCCGACAGGCGACGAGATGTCGTCGGGGCTTGGGCTTTACATTGTAAAGCAGATAACCGATCTCCACGGTGGGGACGTGGAGGTGGATACAACCCTGGGAGAAGGCAGTACGTTCACTCTGACGCTTCCGGCCCTGGATGCGGAGACACGCTCCGTAGGACGTGGCGCTGGCGAAGAACGAACGGAGCATGCGGCGGAAGCATAACTGCCGTCCCTGCCTCAACGATTCTCTTCCTCAGTACGCTTTCTGTTCTTGATGGCGCCTACGATTAGTATTCTCGGTTGCGGTTGGCTGGGACAGCCCCTCGGCGCCCGCCTGGCGGCGCGCGGCGTGACCGTCCGCGGGTCCACGACGACCCCCGAAAAGCAAGAGGCCCTGCGGCGCGACGGCATCGATCCCGTCGTGCTCCGCCTCGATCCCGAGATGTCGGGCGACCCGGGAGCCCTTTTTGCGTCTCCTGTTCTCGTCCTCAACATTCCACCGCCTCGCGGCGCAGAGACGGTAGCGGCCCGGCACCGCCGGCAGATCGAGTCCGTCCTCGACGCGGCGGCCGATGGGGGCGTGGAGTGGATTCTCTTTGCCAGCTCTACGGGCGTGTACCCGAACGTAGAGCGGACCGTAACGGAGGCCGATCTTCCGCCAGGACAGCCCGAGGCCCTGCCGGGGCCTCGTCGTCGCACGGGCGCTGCGCTGCTGGACGTGGAGGGCCTCCTGATGAACGCCCCCGACATCGACACGACGATTGTGCGCCTGGGGGGGCTCTACGGCTCCGACCGCCATCCGGGGCGCTTCCTGGCGGGCCGATCCAACGTGGGTCGGCCCCATGCGCCGGTGAACCTGATCCATCAGGCCGATGCAGTGGGAATATTCTCGACCCTTCTGGCACAGGACGTACGCGGGGAGGTCTTCAATGCCTGTGCCGACGAGCACCCCACCCGCCAGTCTCTTTACACCCAGGCTGCACAACACCTCGGCCTCGAACCGCCAACATTCGACCTTGACGATGCCACGCGCGGAAAGATCGTCAGCAACCAGCGTGTGAAGGATCGCTGCGGGTACACTTTCCAGCATCCTGATCCCCTCGCCGATCTCCCGGCGCCCACGGACGACGACTGAGTACACCGTAAACTTTGTTTTTACAGGCATGAGCGAACTCAAAATCCCGGAAATCCAGCACGTCATTTCGAGCAACGTCGAGCAATCTCCCTGACGAAGCCGCCTGCCTCAAAGAGGCTTCTCGACTGCGCTGGGAGCGGAGCGACCGAGTGCTCTCCGGGGTGCGCTCGAAGCGACCTGCCTGAGGGATTTTGAGTTCGCTTTGATGACCAAAGAATTTACTTGCCAAAGTACTGAGGACGGGGCGGCTCTCATTTTTCTGTAACAATGCCCCCCGTGTCCCGTCTCGGATGGGAAGCGCCTTGATTTTGAGGAAGGGCCCCGTCGTTGTTGGGCAGTGCTACTCATCGGACAGGAGCACCATGTCCCTCGCTCTTCTTCACTAGCCCGTTCCCACCCGCATGGACACGACTGCTGAGACCCTTCCCCTTCTCAACCAGGCCCCCCCGTCAACCGACTCCTTCCGGGACACGGCGCTAACCGGTCTTCAGAAGTCCCAAAAGGAAATTCCATCGAAGTTCCTGTACGACGAGCGCGGGTCGAAGCTCTTCGACGCCATCTGCAGGACGGAGGAGTATTATCCCACCCGCACCGAAATCGACATCATGAAGACGCACGTGGAGGAGATGGTGGACGCCATTGGTCCCCGCGCTCTACTTGCCGAATATGGGAGCGGCAGCAGCCTCAAGACCCGCGTTCTTCTCGACCACGTGGACGATCTGGCCCTGTACGTCCCCATCGACATCTCACGGGAACACCTTGTGGACAGTGCGGAGCAAATCGCCGAGCTGTATCCCCACATCCCCGTGCAGCCGCTCTGTGCGGACTATACCGACGAGTTCGACCTGCCCGAGCCGCCCCGTCCCGCCGCACGCACGGTCGTCTACTTTCCCGGGTCCACGCTGGGCAACTTCCAGCCCTCGGACGCCCGGGACTTCCTCGCCGACATTGCGACGACGGTGGGGCCGGACGGAGGAATACTGATCGGGGTGGACTTGAAGAAGGACGTCGACACCCTCCGGGCGGCGTACAACGACGCGGACGGGGTCACGGCCGCCTTCAACAAAAACCTGCTTCGACGGATGAACCGGGAGCTGGAAGCAACATTCGACCTCGATCGGTTTGAGCATCAGGCCCTGTGGAACGAGGAGGAAGGATGTATCGAAATGCATCTGCGCAGCCAAGCGGACCAAACCGTGACGGTGGCGGGCGAGGTCATCTCGTTTGAGGAAGGGGAGACCATCCGCACCGAGTACTCGTACAAGTACACGCTCGACGACTTTGAGGCCTTGGCCGCCCAGGCGGGCTTTGTCGTCGACCAGGTGTGGACCGACGACCAGTCGCTCTTCAGCGTGCAGTATTGTTCGCGCGGGGAGACGTGAGCGCACGGGGAACGAGCCCGGCGCGGTCCCATGCCTATACTCCGCTGTCTGTAAACGAAGCGTTCCCGAACCTATGGCCCACGCCTTTTTCCTCGGTGTTGACGTTCACGATGCGGCGCCCCAGGAGGCCACCTTTGTCCTCCTCGAAAAAGAAAAAAACCCGGACGACGAAACGGCCCGGTATCGCCTCGATCACCTCCGGCACGTCGAGGCGCTCGAGTCGGTGGAGGTCCTTGCGGATCACCTGCAGGGCCTGGTGTCGGAGCAGCCGTATATCGGGCGCACGAGCCTGATCATCAACCGTGCCACGGACGCGGGCCGGACCCTCGTAGACGCCCTCCGCGACCGTGGGCTGGATCCGGTGGCGGCAACCGTAACCGACGGACGCGGGGCCCCGGCCCGAGAGCGCGACGAAGGCGGCGTGCACCTGGACACGGTCGAGACCGTGCGGGCCCTCGTAGAGTTGTACCGCGACGACCGCTTTTCGGTGGAAGAGCACAGCCGGGAAGGGGCCTCCCGCCTGGCACGAGACCTCCAGCATGCCTTTGAGGTGCTTGACGAGGCGGAAGGCGACCAAGCATCGGGCGAGTCAATGGGCGACCTGCAGGAGCTCCGGGACGCCGAGCCCCCGCTTACGAGCGCTGCCCTCGCTGCCTGGCTGGGACGAGAACGCACGTTCGATCCCTCAAAGCACCTGAAGGACGCCCCCCAAACCGGCCGCTCCCGAGGGACCACTGCGCCGTAGATTGCCATTCTACCGGCCGCCCGCAGACCCGCTGGGATTGGCGCTTCGATTCCGTTCTTTTTCTCTTCCTTCCTGATCTCCCTACGCCCATGGCCCACGCCTGGCACGACGTATCGGCCGGGGACGATGTCCCCGACGTCTTTACCGCCGTCATCGAAATCCCGCAAGGGTGCAAGGTGAAGTACGAACTCGACAAAGAAACCGGCATGCTGCGGGTGGATCGGATGCTCTACTCCTCCGTGGTGTATCCGGCCAATTATGGCTTTATTCCAGAATCGTACGCCGACGATGGAGACCCGCTCGACGTCCTCGTGCTGGCCCAGGAGGCCGTCGATCCCCTGAGCCTCCTCCGGGCCCGCCCCATTGGGCTCATGAGCATGGTGGACGACGACGAGGAGGATGCAAAGATCATTTGCATCCACATCGACGATCCGGCCTTCAACGACTACTGGCACATCAAGGAGCTCCCGGGGCACCGTCTGCGGGAGCTCCGCCGGTTCTTTCAGGACTACAAGGCCCTGGAGGACAAGTCCGTCCGCGTCCAGGACTTCTTTGGGCCGGAGCGTGCGAAGAGCGTCATCACCGCCGCCCTTGAGCGCTACGATCAGGACATCCGCCCGGAACTGCAGCCGGCCTCGGACGATCGGGCCCCGGCGTCCTCCGCGTAACGGCCCCGCGCATTCCTGCCGAGGCTATAGGGCAACCCCGAGCCCGGCGGACACGGTGTTGTTGGCGCTCAGGGCATAGTCCACATTCAGCTGGAAGATCGCGAGCGTCACCGACACGCCGGCCAGCGCCCGAACGCTATTGGCCGCGTCCTGGTCCAACTGGATTTCGGATGTGCCCGCGCTGGATTGGAAGGTGTAGTCCACGTCGACGCCAAATTGCTCGTACTGCAGGCCGCCGTAGACGGTAACGGGGGCCACCGGCAGGCTTTTGCTGGCCTGGGCGTTCAGGGCCCATCCGCCCGCGTCCACCACCCCGTCCTGGTCCGTTCCCGAGACGGTGAGCGACTGCCAGCTGCCCTGCACCGCGAGGGCGACCGGGGATAGGGGGATGTACTGGCTGATGCTGTGGCGCACGGACAGCCCCACGAGCGACACCGACCCGTAATTACTGATGTCCGTCTCGGGCAGGTAGCGAAGTTGGGCATCGGTGCCCAAGACCGATCCCACGCCTACCTGGGGAATGGCAAGAGGTGCAATGGATGTGTTGAGGAGAGAGGGTGGTAGGGAGACCTCATCGACCTGCTGGTCTGTCTCTTTGTCAATAACCGTTGCGGTTCCGGGCGACTCGTTTTCGCCAAAGGCCGTTGGAAGGTCCGTATTCGGATATTCAACGATCAAGGTGCGGCCATTGGCCTGCACCTCGTCGTTTTCGAGGCGAAAAGCGTCGGACGAGCCACCGGTAAACGCCCCCATGGCGGATACGCCCACGTAGATGTCGACGCCCGGCACGAGGCCGAGGTCGCCGACCTTCGCCGTTCGAAACAGACCCGCGTTCATCCCAGCGCCCAATGCGTCGGTCACCGGCTGGGTGTAGTTGTCGGCGTATGTGGTGCCGATGCTGCCGAGCGCTTCGCCCAGATCGTCCGATTGAGCGTGCGCGGAGAACGGGAGGAAAAAGAGCAGAGCAAAGCAGACCAGAAGGCCAGAGACCAGGCGTCGCATGGGCAGAAGGAAATTTTGGAGACAAATCGGAACGAAAACGTCAAGGATGGGCCCGCAAACACCAAGCCATGGGCAGATTTCCATGGAGACCTCACGAGGCGGCCGTCGTCGACGGCCGGTCTACGTAGTCCGCGAGTCGGTCGCGGCTGGGGGGCGACGTAAGGAGGCTGACGGCGATGAATACGACAAGGTTGGCTCCCAGGCCGTACACCCCTTCGTGCAGTGGGACCGGACGGAGGGCGGGGGCCACCAAGAACAACGTGTTGACGCCAATGCCGGCGAGTAGGCCCGCCAGCGCCCCGGCGCCCGTGGCGCGCGGCCAGTAGAAGGCAGCAAAGACGAGCGGGAAAATCTGGGCAACGCCCCCGTAGGCACCGAGCAAAAGGGCCACGATGCCGACGTCCGACACCACGGCAAAGAAATACGCCACGGCACTGATTGCCACGACCAGGCCGCGAATCCATCGCCGCTGCTGCAGGTCGCTCATGTCGTGGGACCAGAGCGGCTGGATGCCGTCGCGCAGCCCAATCGAGGCGGCGGCATGCAAGATGGCATCGCCCGAGGACATCGAGGCGGCGAGGGCCCCCGCGCACACCAATCCCACCAGGATGGGCGAGAGGTCGAGCTGGGTCAGCAGGTGGGGCACGATGGTGTCGGCGGGGGCCACGTCGGGAAAGGCCAGCACGCCCGCAAAGCCGATTAGCAGGATGGGTACCAGGAAAAGCTGAAACGTAGGATAGAGCACCACCGTCAGCTTGAGGGTGCGCTCGCTCCGGGCCGTAAACGCCCGCATAAACAGGTGGGGCCACATCGTAAAGCCGACCGCCGACACGATGACGGCAGAGCTGTAGCCCGCCCAGCTCCACTCGGACCCGTCCGCGGCGAGGCCCGCCCCCTCCAGCATTGTCCCGTTGTCGCTCGCCGCGATGGACTCAAACATCGGCTGAACGCCGCCATGGAGCTCATGAGGCAGGTATAGCCCCAGGAACCACGCCACGGCCATCATGAAGATGCCCTGGAGCGTGTTTGTCCAGCCGATCGCCATCATGCCACTGGCGAAGACGTAGACCAGTACCACACCGTAGGCCGCCAGTGCGCCCAGCCACTCCGGCACGTGCCCGTCCGAGACGGTAGAGAGTAGGAACGCAGCGCCCTTCATCTGCAGGGTGAGGTACGGGACGAAGGCCACGACGCTTAGGACCGCAAGCACCACCGAGAGTACGCGGCTGTCGTAGCGATGGGCCAGCATCTCCGCCTGTGTGACAAAGCCCAGGCGCTCGCCCACCCGCCGCGCCCGCGGCCCTAGAAAGTAGAAGGGCACCATCCCCACCGTGCCGTAGGCAATGATGTAGAAGGCGGCCGCCCCGCGCGAGTAGGCCCAGCCCGGGGCCCCCAGGAAGGCAAACGACGAGAAGACCGAGGCCCCCAGTACGAAATACAACACCACCACCCCGAGCGTGCGGTCGCCAGCCACGTATCCGTCCACGCTGGCCGACGCCCGGCTGCCCGACCAGAGCCCCACCCCCAGCGCCAGGGCGAGATAGCCCCCACAGATCAGCAGGATGATGAGCCAGTCGGCCATGGCGCCTCAGTCGTCCGACGTGTGATCGTGGCGATATAGAACCACGAGGGCCCCGAACATGACGACCAGCCACCCCACCACCCAGGCAAACGAGAACGGAAGCCCGAACACGTACGGACGGATGCCGCTCACGGCCGGGTACACCGGCCAAATGAGGGCAGCGGCAGTCACGATGACGACAGCGAGAACGGCCTGCCGGACGCGATCCCGGGCGAGGCCCGGGACAATTATCCCTCGGGGAATGTCGTCGGAATCGGACATGGGACCGGGCGCTGGGAGCTGTGCGGCTGTTGCATCAGGCCGATGCCCGAGACGCTCCCGGCGGCTCAACCGAAAGACGGAGCGCCGGGGCGGTCTGAGGCGTGGAGGCCGATGCGTACTGCTCGGTCGGGGAGTGGGCCTCGGTGCCCATCTCGTGGGGCTCGCCCCCCTGGCGACACGAGAAGACAACGGACGCGAGGAGAAGAAGACCGAAGGCGCCAGCGAGAAGAGCAAACACGCCGGCCGTAGCAAGCCGCTTCATAGAACAAAGGAAAGTCGGTGCGAAGGAATGTCCGAATCTATTCACTGTCCATCCGGCAGATGGTTCGATAGACGACCGCCGTTTGGGGCGCCTATGCCGATTGGGTGTGGACCGGTATAAATACATTCATCGACATCCTTCTGAGCGACCGACAACCGAGGACAGGAGGGAGGACGTGACTTCGCTTGGGCGGACCCGATTTGTAACCGATGTTTGGACCTACTTAGAACGGAACCTCCTCCTGGTCGTCGGTGGGCGCGTCGGGCTCGTGATCAACGGTTTGAACCTCGATGCCCTCGGCGGAGAACCCAAACATGTCCTCCGGTGAAAAGACGAGCCGGAAGTTCTCCTCGGTAAAGAACGGCTCGAACTTGCGGGCAAACTCGTCGAGGCGCTTCAGGTAGTACGCTGTGTTCTCGTCGGGGGCGTCCGGATCCCAGTCGGCGGCAAGCGCGCAGTGTTTGAAGGCGGTGACGTTGGCGTCCTCTCCGGTAATGTAGTACGAGATGCGGTCGCCTTTCTTGACGGGCTTGCCGGTGCGCTTCTGCTTCTCCTTGGCGAGCTCATAGGTCGCGGCGCGCGGCCGCTGGCCCTCCTCCACGTCGGCCTCGTAGTCTTCGAGGGTATCCTTCAGCGTCTCGGTGCGGGCAAAGCGGTCGACGCTCTCCCAGTCGCTGTTGATGATTTGGGTGCGGGTGGTCACGTAAAGATCGTGCAGCCCCGCCACGTCGTGGTCGAGCAGGCGGCGGATGGCGCGGCGCACGAAGGTGCGCCCGAAGGGCTCGTTGGAGCGGGAGATGAGCGAGGAGCCCTTAAACTTCAGCTCGTCGTCGTAGGTGAGGAGGGCGTAGTTTTTCTTCTTGTAGGAGAGCATCTTCTGGAACCGCCCGTCGAAGCCGACGCGGATGCCCTCGGGCATGGCCTCCGTGAGGCCAACGGTGAAGTCGATCTCGGCCTCCTCTCCCCGCACCCCGTCCGGCGGGACGAAGAGCACGCCGTCGGTGTCCACCTCGATCACCGTGCCGCCGCGGTCCCGAATCTCGTCGATCAGGTCGCGCAGGATCTCCTGCCCGGTGCGGGCCACGCGGTCGGCCTCCGCGAAGTCGTTGAAGACGGAGAGGGAGAAGCCGAGGACGCCGTAGAATGAGTTGATTAAAACTTTATACGAGGACTGCCGAGCGTCGAGTTCGCTGCGTACTTCCTCATCCTCAGCCTCCTTCATGTCCTGCTTCGTCTGGAGGCGCAGGTCCGTGAGCCGCTCCAGGAGCTGCGGAAAGAGGTCGATTTCGTCGCCGGCGGGCTGTACGCCGTAGTTGAGCATGATGGAGGGGTACAGGCTCTCCACGTCGGCGTAGACGATGGGGCCCATCACGCCGGTGATGAAGATGTCGGTGTAGCCGCCCATGGACTGACTGCCCCACTCGCTGCGGGGCAGAGCGTGGCGCTGCCGCAGGTACTCGCGCACGAAGAGGCTTTCGATCTTGGCCGCCGGGCCGCGCCGCGCGGAGGACCCGTAGGTCATGGGCAGCATCTGCGCGAGGTAAAAGGTAGAGCCGGAGAGGTGGCCCGCGAGGCGCTTCGTTTCGATGACGTCGTCGAGCGCGTAGTCGAGCAGCGTATCGCGATCCTCACGCCAGGCCCGTGAGATATCGGCGCCCTCAATGTAGGTGCGGTCTTCAGGGGCGAGGCCAAAGTAGCGGGCGGCCGTCTTGAGGCTGTAGTCCGGCAGGTCGCGGCTGAACACGTCGAACGACATCACCTGGAAGTAGGTGTCGATCACGTGGCGCCCGGCGATGTCGACGGCGGGATAGTCGACCGTGCGCTCGGCGAAGCGCATGCTGGAGTCGTACGTGCGGGGCACCGACCCGTCGCGCCCGATGGCAAAGTCGACGCCGTGGAGGTCGCAGCGGTCGAGGATGTAGGTAAGATCGAAGGAGAACACGTTGTGCCCCTCGATCACGTCCGGGTCGCGCTCGCGCAGGACGTGGACCAGCTCCCGCAGCAGCCTCTCTTCGTCGATGTCGTCGCGCAGGTGGAGGACCTCGTCCCAGCCCCGGTTGTCGGACAGGGCCACGATGATGATCTTGTCTTCGGGCCGCTCGGCGTTGGGAAAGCCGCCGTCGGTGTACACCTCAATGTCGAGTTGCAGGCGGTGCAGGTCGTCGAGCGTCATGTCGAGCAGGCAGGTGCGGCCGGTCTGCATGAGGTACTGCTGCACCGGAGAGCCGACGCGGTAGAGTTCGTCGGGCCAGCCCTCGTCGGTATCTGTCTGCCGTTCCACCTCACGGACGGCGTCCCAGTAGTCGCTCCAGGTTTCGAAGGTCACGAGGTACTGGTAAAAGTTGTCGCCCTCCAGCCGGGTCGCGGTGTGCACGTCGCCGCTCCGATAGCGATCGGCCAGCAACGAGACGTCCGAGAGGAAGAAAAACGGGTAGAATGTGTCCTCGTGCTCCACAATATCCGAAAAATCGTCCGTGCGCTGGTACAGTCGCACGCGCGCCGGCTGGTCCGACGGTCCGTTCATCAACGGGTGCACGTCCACGATACGTGGCATGGGGTCCTTGCCAAAAAGTGCCACGTCGGCGGCGGATGTCTGGGCAGGAGCCCCGTTGGAAGACGCCTCCGCGGCGGTAGGAGAACCGGGCATGGGGGACATTGGACGTACGGGAAGCATTCGTCGACATCCTCAACGGTTGGCAGGGAAAGATGTGTCGCAGAATGAATACGTCCTTTGCCTTCTGTGGCGCAATCCCTACGTTTCCCACCGGTCGGGCCTATCGTCTTCGCGGTATTCCGTTTATGCCCTCGCTCGCTGTCGACAATGTCGGTCATCGGTTTGGGTCGCTGCTTCTCTTCCGGCGGCTGGCATTCTCGCTGGCGGGAGGGGAGAGCGTGGCCGTAACGGGGGCGAACGGGGCGGGCAAGTCGACGCTGCTTCGGATCCTGGCCGGGGTGCTTTCGCCCAAGGCAGGAGCGGTCACGCTGACGGTAGATGGGCGGGACGTTTCGGAAGAGGACCGTCCGCTGCACGCCGGCCTTGTGGCGCCTGCGCTGGGCGTATACGACGACCTTACGGCTCGAGAGAACCTCCGCTTCCTTGCTGCGGCCCGGCGTCTCGCCAATGCGTCCGCCCGGATCGAATCGGTGCTGGATCGGGTGGGGCTTGCCGACCGGGCGAGAGACCTGGTTTCCACCTACTCCTCCGGTATGCGGCAGCGCGTGAAGTACGCCGCGGCCCTTCTCACGGACCCGCCCCTGCTCCTGCTCGACGAGCCCGTGGCATGGCTGCCGTGGTTGACTCCTGTGGTGGTACACCGGTCTTGATTGCATAATTTTCCGCCGGCAAGCCAAACGAGTCCCAGCCGACAGGCTGATACGCCTCATAGCCCTGCTGTCGCTTATACCGCGTAATGACATCGGGTATGGTG
>JAWOAQ010000245.1:0-41885 GCA_046498495.1 Salinibacter sp.
ATCTCGCCATCCTCTTTCTTATAGAACCCCGCCTTCGTCTTCTCCCCCAGCCGCTCCTCGTCCACGAGCCGCCGCATCAGGTCGGGCACTCGAAAGGCCTCGCGCTGCGCCTCGTCGTTGACGAGGTCCCGCAGGTTGGTGGCGACATCCATCAGCACGTCGAGCCCCACCAGGTCGGCCGTGCGGAAGGTGGCCGACTTCGGCCGGCCCGAAATCTTGCCCGTCAGCGTGTCGATCTCCTCGATCGTATAGTCGCCATCGGTAAAGTGACGGATCGCCTGCATCTGGGCGAAGACGCCAATCCGATTGCCGATGAAGTACGGCACGTCGTTGGCCACCACGATGCCCTTCCCCAGCCGTAATCGCCCAAACTGCGCTACGCGCTCGGTCACGTCCGGGTCGGTGGCGTCCGTGGGCACGAGTTCCAGCAGCTTCAGATAGCGGGGCGGATTGTAGAAGTGCGTACCCAGGAAGCGGCGCTTGAATCCATCAGACCGCCCCTCCGTGATCTCGTGAATGGGCAAGCCGCTGGTGTTCGTCGAAATCACCGCGTCGTCCGCCGCGTGCTCCTCGATGCGAGCGTGCACCTCCCGTTTAATGTCCATCCGCTCCACTACAGCTTCCACGACCCAATCCACATCCCCCACGCGCTCGAAGTCGTCCTCAAAGTTGCCGAGATAGATGCGGTCGGCCGCCTCGTCGCTGAAAAACGGATCCGGGCTCGCCTCGCGGGCCTGCTCAAAGCCCCTGCGCACCACGGCGCCCGGATCATCGCCGTCCTCGGGCGCGATGTCGAGCAGGTGCACCTCCAGTCCGGCGTTGGCGAGGTGGGCAGCAATCTGCGCGCCCATCGTGCCCGCCCCGAGCACGGCAGCCGTGCGGAAGGGGGGGTGCGTCGGAGGCGCATCCAGGTCGAGGGCGCGGGTATCGAGGGCCTTGACTTCCATGATAGAGCGTTGGGGAGTAGTGGAAAACTGCTGGATTTGGCTTAACGGCGTTAAGCATAAGACAAGGAAAGGGACGGAACCGCTTCCACGCAACCGGTTCATACAGCGGGTTCTGGCTCCGTCGTACTCGAAACCGGTTCCACAACCGCAATCACGGCCCCTCGGTCGGTGGGCTCGGCGGGCGGCTCATCCCGGTAGAGTGCGTCAATCTCGTCGGCGTAGGTGTCGCGTACCTGAGGACGGCGCACCTTCAGCGTGGGCGTTAAAAGGTCGGCCTCCACGGTGAGTTCGTCGGGGATGAGAGCAACGCGTTTCACTGTCGACCACGGATCCATCCCATCGTTGGCCTCTCGGACCAGCGTACGCACCTCATCGAGAAGATCAGTTTCATGGAGCAGTGCCTCAAACGACTGGTCGGCGTCAAGGCCAAGGTCCGCGGCACGGGCGCGAACCTGGTTTTCAGTCGGAAACAGGAGGGCGGCGCAAAACTTCCGGTCGCTTCCCACAACCACAGCGTTATCGATAAGGGGCTCACTTCCCAACCGGTTCTCAATGGGCTGCGGCATGACGTACTTGCCGGTAGAGAGCTTAAAGAGATCCTTCTTCCGGTCCGTAATTTTGAGGAACCCTTCGTCGTCAAACTTGCCGATGTCGCCGGTGTGAAACCATCCCTCGTCGGTTCGCACCTCGTCCGTTTTGTCGGGCTGCTTGTAGTAGCCCTGCATCACGTGCGGGCCGCGGGTCAGGATTTCGCCATCATCGGCAATTTTGACCTCCACGCCCGGCAGAGGCTCGCCAACAGTGCCCGGCTTGTTGCGCTGCGGACGCGTAAAGGCAATGACGGGGCTCGTTTCGGTGAGGCCGTAGCCCTGAAGCAGCGTGATGCCTGCCGCGCCAAAAATGTTGGCAAGCGAGGGCTGCAGGGCCGCCCCGCCAATCACGACATATTTGGTTCGCCCCCCCAACGCCGCTCGCCACTTCTTGTAGACGAGCCGGTCGGCCAGGGCCCGTTTCATTTCGTAGAAGGGAGACATTTCCGCATCGATTCGATAGTGCTCTGCCACATCCAGCGCCCATTCACCAATGGTCTTCTGAAGGCCACTCAGTCCCAGAATGCGCTTCTGGATGGTGCCGTACACCTTCTCGATCACCCGTGGCACCGCGGCAAACACTGTGGGGCGGACGGTGGACAGCACCTCCGACAGGGAATCCGGGTGCGCGTAGTAAATGCTGATGCCTCGTGCCATGAAGGCATACTGGAGCATGCGGGCGAAGATGTGGGTGAGCGGCAGGAAGGAGAGCGCCACTTCTCCCTCCGCGCCATTCTCGAAATCGTCGAGCTCGCCAACCGAGTTGATGGCGTTCGACGTGATGTTTTCGTGGGAGAGCATGACGCCCTTCGGTCGCCCGGTGGTGCCGCTTGTGTAAATGAGCGTCGCCAGGTCATCGGCGTCGATCTGCGACCGGAGATCGGCAATGGCCCCCTCCTGGTCGTCCGTACCCTGTCGGCCGCGAGCCCGCACGTCGTCGAGCGTCAACAGGTCGACCCCCTCCGGCAGATTCGGCCTCTGGGTTCCCGTGCCCGATTCACAGAGAATGAGCGTTTCGACCTTCGGCAGATCGGGAAGCAAATCGGCCGCCTGCTCTAGCCGTTGCGGATTCGACACGACGAGGACCGTCGGTTCCGAGTGGTTGAGCACGTACGTCATCTGCTCCGCCGAGCTCGAGAGGTAGAGGGGAACGTCGATGAGGCCGGCGATCAGACACCCCATATCGACGACGCAGAAGGGCACGTCGCTTTCCTGAAGCATTCCGACGCGGTCGCCCCGCTCCAGCCCCAGGTCGAGCAGGCCCAGGGCCGTCTCTTCGGCCTGAACGCGAAACTGGTCGAGCGACATTGGCACCCAGCCTCCGTCGTCGAGCGGCTGGTTCAGCGCCCGGGGATTATCGTAGCGCTCGCACGCATCGTACAACAGATCCGGAAGCGTTTTCCCCCGCGCTACGGGGCCGGCATCAGAGGGGGCGGTGTGAACAGAGCGAGACATAAGCGACCGGAAGAAATGGGGAGAGAGGGACCGGTGGACAGATGGGCATGCAGCATCCTATGAGGGGGAAGAGACGGGAGCAGGGCGATAGCCCTGAATCGTCTGCCGAATCGCAGTGTCGATAAAGGCGTCCCGATCAATCTGCACGTCGAGTCGCTCGGCCAGAAGGAGCGAGACGGTCCCGTGAAGAGAGGCCCAGATGGTGCTGGCCGACACATCTGGGTCGTCTACCGAGAGACGACCGTCCTCCGCTCCCTCGGCCAGGGCCTGCGTGAATAACTCCAGATTCCGGCGGGCGGCCCGGTACTTTGACGGGGGATAGCGCTCCATCCGTTCCGGCCGCAGCTGAAACATGATTTCGTAGTATTCCGGGTTGGCCAGCCCAAACTCGATAAACCGCCTACATAGAGCGCGGAGTCGCGAAATGGGCGCCTGAGGGTGGGCCTCGGCCACCGTCTCCAATTGATCGCGGAGGGTCATCATGCCCTCGTGAATAAGCGCATGAAGCAGGGCGTCTTTGCTGTCAAAATGGAGATAGATGCTAGTGGGACTGTATCCAATGTCGCGTGCGATCTTCCGCATGGACAGGTTTTGATACCCCTCCTGCAGGAGAAGGTGCCGGGCAGTGTCTAAAATCAGACGGCGGAGGTCTTCGTCCTTCGCTGATCCGGCCGCGTCGTTCGTTGTCGGCATCGCACGTGAGCGCAAGAAAGGAGGGTGAGACCACTGCGGACGCCGCCCCCTACGCTTCAGTCTTCGAACGGGGAGCCCTCAATCTCTCAAGACAGCCCCTGGGACCCGGACCTGGCCAAACGTCCGTACTGCCAATGTACGGGCTTTTTGCCTCATTTCCCAAACGGCACCGGGGCCGGCGATCGGGCCGGAGGCGTGACTGAGCGGCAACAACGGTGAGGGGTCCTCCCCCGAGGACGTCCCCCGGCCTATTGGAACTCGAAGAGCAGAGAAAAGCGAAGTGTATTGGCGAGCGGACTATCGCGCTCCAGGGTGTAGATGTACGAAATGTCGACCCCTACGATGTTGTATCGGAGTCCAGCACCAAAATTAAGGAACTCTCGCCCTCCGTTGTTGGGGTGCTCGTAGAAATACCCGGACCGGAGCGCAAACAAATCACTGTACCAGTACTCCAGTCCCGTCCCAAGGGTAAACTGCTGAAGCAAACTCAACTGCTGAGCGTCGCCTTCCACCACCTGTCCTCGCGTGGAGCCCCACGACGAAAACAGCGACTTGTAGAAGGGGTCTGGAACGCGTGTCGTGTCTCCATCTTCGACCTGACGTTCGCTATTTACGAGCGATTTGTTGAAGTCATTCGCAAATGTCAGGGAGTTGTACTCGTCGAAGTCAACGGTGAAGGCATACCCAACCCGCATGTTCATTGGGAGCGCCTGTGGGTCCTCCTCGTACCGCATATGCCCTCCCATATTCGCAATGTTTACGCCCGACGAGAACGTCGTCTCGGCTCCCCCCAGCGAGAAGGGAGCAGACCGGTAGAGCCCCCCGAGATCAAACGCCACCGACGAGGCCGTTCCATCATCGACCGACACTCCCCCCTGGGAGACCGGATCTGTCAGTTTCGAATACACAAACTTCAGGTTCGTCCCCAGAGACAGGCGGTTGGACACCTGACGGGCGTAGGACACCCCCGTCGCGATCTGGTAGGAGCTGGACTCGCCGAGCGTGTTCCCGCTGCCATCCACGAGTTCGGTCGTTCCAAGATTCAAGAAGGTGACGTTTCCCCCGAAGGTCCCCACCCCGTCTACGTGGTACGTTCCCACGAGGTACTCATAAAAAAGCCCGGCGTCGAACTCCGGAAGCCAATTGGCGTGGGTGACGCCAACCTGCGTGCTCGTCTGCGACGCCAATCCGGCGGGGTTCCAGAACATCGCATTGGCGTTGTCGGCCACCGCCACTCCGGCATTCCCCATGCCGGCCCCTCGGCTATCAGGTTCAATGCGGAGGAAAAGCCCCGAAGACTCACCCAACTGGGCATGCGCCGGGAGCGTCAACCCGAATGAGAGAACAAAGACCCCGAACGAAGCAACGAGCCAGTCTGGCAACCTAAGGCAAGAGTCGGACATCACTGTAGAGTGCAGTTTCACGGACAGGTCGATGGGAAGCGCCCCGCACTCGAAAGACACACGTCCCTCCGTGCAGGCAGTCGACACAGGAGGGGAAGTTCGAGTACGACGACGAAGAAAAACGTCCGTATCGGTTCAGCAGAGAACGACAGAGATTGTTTGGCGAACAACGAGGGGCCTTCGATGCCCATGGTTTGCAGGGTAGGGAACCGAAACTTGAGAAGCAATACGGTCCCCTCCAGGCATCGTTCGTGGCCTCCCTCCACAATCCGCTCCGACCATCTGCATCCGGTTAGAGTTCGTCCTCAATTTCTTTCTTTAGCCGGGCCAGGCGGTGCAGCGAAGAAGCGATCTGCTCCGCCGCTGCCTGAATATCTTCCGCCGAGGATTCAAATTGTCCATCCAGGTCTTCCTTTTCCTTGGTCAGTTCGAGGAGAAATTGCGCATTCCCGGAAATAATGGAAAGGGGGTTGTTGAGATCGTGATGAACCGACGAGACCGTGTCGCGGACATCCGAGAGAATCTCTGGAGGGGCAGAATTGCTCATGAGAGGTGAGACGCGCGTGAGAGGAGGTCTGCGGATGAATAAATCCCAATGATCGCTCACAACGCCCCAAGCGACCGGGGCTGAACGACCTGAAAGCCGCGATCTGTCTTCTCCACATTTGCGACCGCGACGTCGGGGTCATGCTCGAAGAACAAGTTCCATTCCGCTTTTGCAGCTCGCTCCAGGAAGTCCTGTTTTTCCTCAATGGTGACGAGGGGGCGCACGTCGTAGGCCATGGTCCAGGCCGGGGCGAGGTGATGGGTTGTTGGGAGAAGATCGGCCACGTACACGAGGGTCCGATCCGCATCCGCGATTCTCACAACTTGCTGGGCCTCCGTATGCCCGTGGACCAGCTCAACAGAAACCCCCGGGGCGATTGTCGACGCGCCTTCAACCCGATGAAGCTGTCCCGCCTCTTGAATGGGCCGAAATGTCGACTCAAGAAAGGACTGTACTTCCTTTGGGTTGGCCTGCTGGGCCCATGCCCAGTGGGCTTTCTGTACGTGGTAGGTCGCGTTGGGGAATGTCACGGATGCGGTTCCCGCGTCTGAGCGGCGTGTGCCCCCACCACAGTGATCGAAATGGAGGTGTGTTAGACACACATCTGTTACATCTTCCGGGGCAACAGCGTGTTCCGCCAGTTGCCCCTGGAGGCCTCCGTCCGGGTGCTCCACGGCGTAGATGTCTTCGTACTTCGTACCGGCGAACGTATCCCCCACGCCAGTATCGATGAGAATGATGCGCTCGGATCCCTTTAGGAGAAGGCACCGCGCGGCCAGCCGAATGCGGTTTTGTCGATCCGGCGCAATGCGTTGGGACCAGAGGGGCTTGGGGACAATGCCAAACATGGCCCCTCCGTCGAGCCCAAAGGTGCCGGCTGGGACGCTGTGAAGGGTGTACGGGCCAATTTGAGGCATAGCAGGAGGAGGTTGTGCGTAGTATCAACGCGGCACGGCCTCCCACAACTTAGACCTCCTCGGGCGGAAAATCTTTGAAATGCCCGTTCGACCGAATGCGACGTTTGACGTCGCTTTTTTTCTCGATGCGCGGAATGATCTCCTCGAAATGATCGATCAGGTACCGGATGCGTTCGGCTTCGCTCTGCTGTTCGAGCACATCTTGCTTCCCGGCCTCGTCCAGGGCAGCATTCTGAGCTAACACAAACGACAGGGGCTCCGCGTCGTCATAAAGATCCGGGCGCACGGTTCGCCCCGCAAGCTCCAGCAACTTCATGTGCTGGGTAATGGCCCGCTCCTTCAAGTCTGAGTCTGCCGTCTCAGGACGATCCTCTAAAATTGTGACATCTGCCGTGTAGTACTTTTTCTCATCGTGGACCTCTCGAATCTGGAACCGCTCCTCTCCTTCTACCAGGATGTCCATGCGCCCATCCGCGTACTGATTCATGACATCGCGAATGCGCGCTGTGGTGCCCACCTGTGCGAGGCCGTCCTCTTCCGACCGCACAATACCGAAGGGAACCTCATGCTCCAGGCAATACTGCGTGAGTTCCTTGTACCGCTCCTCAAAGATGTGGAGCGGGAGGTCCTCACTCGGATAGAGAACGAGGTCCAGAGGAAACAGCGGAAGGGAGTCAATGGCGTCCATAGGAGGCGGGTATCAGCGGCTTGAAGGGAAAAACTCAACCTTCCCATAACACCCCGTGTTTCGTTCACGACCGACCGGAGGGGCCCTCCAACACCCTCGTCACGTCTCCAGCGAATCGTAGCAATTGCGTCGCACTGACGCGGGCCGGCTACGGGGCGTCGGACGTGGTGCCCGTGAGCTCAATTGCTTCAGTGGCGTCCACGGGGTGAAGGCCGCCGCGCTCCAGCCGAAGGACGCGCTCCGCGATGCGGGCAAGGGCCGGGTTGTGGGTGGCCAGGATAAACGTGTGCCCCCGTTCGCGACGGAGGCGCTCAATCTCGCGGTGCAAGGGCTCAGCCGTCCGGGCGTCGAGATTGCCTGTTGGCTCGTCCATCAGCACAAGGTCCGGTTCGTTCATGAGGGCCCGCGCAACCGCCACGCGCTGCTTCTCGCCTCCCGACAGGGCACTGGGCTGATGCTCGGCCCGTGCTTCCAGCCCCAACAGGGCCAGGAGCTCCCGGGCGCGCCCCTGTGCCTGCCCCATCGACTGGCGACGAATCAGGGCCGGCATCGCTACGTTCTCCAGCGCCGTAAACTCTGGCAGCAGGTGGTGGAACTGAAAGACGAAGCCGATGGACCGGTTGCGAAAGGCCGCCAGTTCCTCGTCCGTCTTCGAAAAGAGGTCGGTCCCCTGAAATTGGACGGTGCCCCCCGTCGGGCGCTCCAAGGCCCCCAGGAGGTGCAGGAGGGTGGATTTTCCCGTTCCACTCTCTCCCACAACAGCCACAATCTCGCCCGGTTGTACCGTTAGAGAAAGACGATCGAGCACGGTAAGCGGCTCGTCCCCACCCGTATCGTAGGTTTTTACGAGATCCTGTACGTCAAGCAGGGGCGTAGCCATCGGAGGGGCGGGCGTTGGAAAGTCCGAGAGGTTCAACCAAAGCCCTCTCGGTCGGGTGCGTACTATTCGTCTTCGCGCTCGATGCCGTATTTGTTGAGCTTGTTGTAGAGATGGGAGCGCTGAATGCCAATCGTTTCGGCGGTTTGGCTCACGTTCCAGTTGTGCTCGTTGAGCTTGCGCTCAATAAACCGTTTCTCGAACTGATCCCGGGCCGCCGAAAAGTCGTCGTGCGTAGCGATCAGTTCATCGGCCGGGGCCTCAGCGCCCGTGGCGGGCCGAACGAACTGGTCCACCGCCGCCGCGTCGATCTCATCGTCCGGGACAAGGATGAGGAGCCGCTCAACCACGTTGTAGAGCTCCCGCACGTTGCCCCGCCACTCGTACCGGTTGAGTCGATCCAGGGCGCCGTCCGTGAACGTTTTGGGCGCAAGCCCATTCCGGCGGGCCAATCGCTCCGCGGCATGCTTCGTCAGGAGGGGAATGTCTTCCCGACGTTGTCGCAGCGGCGGCACGTCAATTAGGATCACACCAATGCGGTGGTAGAGGTCTTCTCGGAAATTCCCGTCCTCAATCTCCTCCATTAGGTGTTTGTTGGTGGCCGCAATCACCCGCACGTCGACCGAAATACTACGCTCGCCCCCAACCCGCTCGATTTCACTCTCTTGGAGCACACGGAGCACCTTCGCCTGGGCCGAGAGGCTCATGTCCCCAATCTCGTCCAGAAACAACGTCCCCTCGTGGGCTTGCTCGAATTTACCGATGCGTTGCTGTGTGGCTCCGGTAAACGCCCCTTTTTCGTGCCCAAAAAGCTCGCTTTCAATGAGTTCGCTGGGAATGGCGGCGCAGTTGACCTCCACGAGCGGTTCGTCCGCCCGTCCGCTCTTGTGGTGAATCCACTTCGCCACCAACTCTTTGCCCGTCCCGTTCTCCCCCGTAATGAGTACCCGCGCCTCCGTGGGCGCCACCCGGTCGATTGTTTCTTTGATTTCCTGCACCGCATCGCTTTCGCCAATAATCGGCGGCAGGTCGCCGGTGCTCTGCTCACTGATCGCCTGCCGCATGCGACGGTTTTTCACCTCCAGCTGGCCGCGATCCATCGCGTTGCGGACCGTCACCAGCAGACGGTTGAGATCGGGCGGCTTCTCGATAAAATCGTAGGCCCCAAGCTTGGTCGCCTCCACCGCCGTCTCGATCGTTCCGTGCCCGCTAATCATCACAACCGGCAGGTCCTCCATCTCCTCCGCAATCGTCTTCAACACCTCCATGCCGTCCACCTCCGGCATCTTCACGTCCAGGAGGACAAGGTCGTAGGACTGTTCCCGGAGGGCCGCCAGGGCCTTCTTCCCGTCGGCCGCCTCGTCGACTTCAAAATCTTCGTACTCCAGAATTTCTCGAAGCGTCCGGCGAATGCTCGCCTCGTCATCAACCACCAGGATTGTGGGCATAGACCTACCGCGAACTGCGTTCGTGTGCGAGATACACCGTCGTCCCCACCGCTCCCATTAGGGATGGGCATTACGACGACGAACCGGATCCGGAGGAGGCAAGCCGAGCCTCCGCCCGGGCGTGGAAGCGCTCCGCATCCGCGGCCTGATCGGAGTCGGGATAATCGTTCAGCACCTGCTCGTATACGTCTGCCGCGGCCTCGTAATCCCCTGCCTCCTCGTAGGCCTGTCCGGCCTCCAGCAGGTAGCGGGGCGCCGTCAACTCATTGTCATACTGATTGGCTGCATCCTCGTAACGGGCCGCAGCCTGTTCGAACTCGCCCTGGGTCTCGTAAATTGCCGCCTCCCCGGCCAGGGCACTGGCCCCGATGAAGTCATCGTCTTTCTCAAACCGCTGATACCACTCCAGGGCCCGATCGTACTCCTCCTGCTGGTACAGTGCAGTCGCAGCGTAGAAAGCAGACAAGTTGCCAGCGGTGGTGCCATCATACTGATTCGCAATCTCGAGGAGACCGGGCGTGTCCCCTGTCCCCTCAAGGGCCTGTCCGAGGTTGCCCTGCTCGTAAACCGGCAAAATCTGCCCCAGCATGTCGTTGGCCTGTTCGGACTGCTGTTGCTGGTAATACATGTACCCCGGCACCGCGAGCGCCAGCGCCAGGATCCCAACGCCGATGCCGTACGCGAGCGTGCGGTTGTCCTCATAAAACAACAGGAGACGCCCGTACAGCTCAACCAGCCAGTTGCGGCGAAGCTCTTGACGACGAGAGGTTTTCTCAGGGGTTTTCAGCGCAGTCATATGCAGCACAAACAGTGAGACAGGAGGCGAACAGGCTCCGCTCCACGACCGACAGCCTGTCGAGGAGGCGGATGGAACCAGCAGATGCGGTCTTACGTGCCGCCCGCCGTTCGTTTCCGCCCGGACCGACCGGACGAATCCGGGAGGTGGTTTTGCATGTGATCTTTACTAAGTTGGCTTGTCCATATTTCATACCTTTCCTCTTGCGACGCACCTCGGCTCCCGTTTTCTTGCACCTTCTGTGTCGGGCTCACGTACGGGTCACGCACGATCCCGACCTCAAACGACCTTTCACTTAAGACTGGCTCCCGCTCATGTCTATCAAAGTTGGTATCAACGGTTTTGGCCGCATCGGCCGGCTCTGCTTCCGCTCCATCCTGGAGCGAGAAGACAATAACCTCGACATTGTGGGGATCAATGACCTCACCGATGCCGAGACCCTGGCCACCTTGCTCAAATACGACTCGGTCCACGGCCAATTTCCGGGTGAGGTGCGGCTCGACGGCGACGCACTCGTGGTTTCGGGCCAGCGCTTCCCCGTGTTTGCCGAGCAGGACCCAACGAAACTGCCGTGGGGCGACCTCGGCTGCGACACGGTCATTGAATCGACGGGCGTCTTCCGCACCCGCGACAAGGCGGCGCAACACCTGGACGCTGGGGCGGACACGGTCGTAATCAGCGCCCCCGCGAAGGACGAGGTCGACGCCATGGTCGTCCTCGGGGTGAACGACCACATTCTGACGGGCGACGAAGAGGTGGTCTCGAATGCCAGCTGCACCACAAACTGCCTGGCGCCGCTCGTCAAGGTGCTGGACGATGCGTTTGGTGTCGAGAGCGGCCTCATGACCACTGTCCACGCGTACACGGCCTCCCAGAATATTGTCGACGGCCCCCACGGCGACCTTCGCCGGGCGCGCGCCGCGGCCGAGTCCATTATCCCCACCACCACTGGCGGCGCAAAAGCCGTCGGCAAGGTCCTCCCGCACCTTGATGGTGCCCTCGACGGCATGGCCATGCGCGTCCCAACCCCCGACGGGTCCGTGACCGACCTCACTGCGGTCGTCGAACAGGACGTGACGATTGAAGACGTGAACGAGGCCTTCTACGAAGCCGCACACGGCGACCTTGAAGGCATCCTGGCGTATAGCGAAGACCCGATCGTCTCCCGCGACATTATCCACAACCCGCACTCCTGCATCTACGATGCTCCCTGGTCGAATGTGGCCGGCTCGCAGGTGAAGGTGGTTGGGTGGTACGATAATGAGTGGGGATACGCGTCCCGGACGGTCGAACTCGTGGAAACGCTCGACGCCCTGTCGTAGCACGGAGCGCCCACCTCCCCTCTCCGTCTTCCCCTCTCACGGATGCTTCCTCGCTCATGCCGAAGCTCACCCTCGACGACATCGACGTGCGTGGCAAGCGCGTGCTCATCCGAGTGGACTTCAATGTCCCCCTCGAAACCTCGGCGGACGGCAGTCCGACCGTGGGGGATGACACGCGCATCCGGGCCGCATTGCCCACGATCCGGCACGTGCTGGACAACGGCGGAACGGCCATTCTCATCAGCCATCTGGGGCGACCGGGCGGTCAGCCCACGCCCGACCTCAGCCTCACCTGCGTGGCTGATCACCTGGGCACGCTCCTGGGCGAGCGCGTTCGCTTTTCGAGCAATACCGTCGGCGACACGGTCGAGGACGTGATTGCCGGCATGAGCAATGGGAGCGTGATTTTGCTCGAAAACACGCGGTTCGATCCCGGGGAAAAATCCAACGAGGAGGCCTTTGCAAAGGCCCTGGCGGCCCTCGCCGATGTGTATGTGAACGACGCCTTTGGCGCGGCCCATCGGGCCCACGCCTCCACAGCCGGCGTGGCTCAGTTCGTCGATACAGCCGTCATGGGGCGCCTCATGGAGTCAGAAATTGAGGCGCTCACAAAGGTGCGCGACGACCCCGAACACCCGATGGTCGCCATCCTTGGGGGCGCCAAGGTGTCCGACAAGTTGGGAACGTTCCGGGCCCTCAACGACACCGCGGACCATCTCCTGGTGGGCGGTGCCATGAGTTACACCTTCCTGAAGGCCCTGGGCCATGACGTCGGCCAGTCTCGCGTCGAGGATGACCGCCTCGATGCCGCTAAGACATTGTACAACGAGGCGGAGGGACACATTCACCTCCCCGGCGATCATGTGGCCGCCGCCGCGCCGGACGCCGATGCCGAGGCCTCTGTCGTGGAGGGGGATATTCCGGACGACCTGATGGGCCTTGACATTGGCCCCGCGACGCAAGACGACTACCGCGCGATCATCGCCGAGGCGGCGACCATCGTCTGGAACGGTCCAATGGGGGTGTTCGAGGTGGAGCAGTTTGCCACGGGCACAAACAGCATCGCCGAAGCCGTGGCGGACGCCACGCAAAATGGCGCCTTTTCGGTGGTCGGGGGCGGCGACTCCGTGTCATCCCTCAACAAGTCCGGGTACACCGACCAGATCAATCACGTCTCAACGGGGGGCGGGGCCATGCTCACGCTCCTTGAGGGCGCTCCGCTGCCTGGGATTGACGCTTTGACGGACGCTTAGCTCCGATCTCCTCTTCCCAGTATCCGTTTTCCCATGTCGTTTCCTGTGTTGGGTTTATTCGGGGACTCGACGGCTTCGGTCGCTTCGATTTTTCTCCAAGGCTGGGTCCCGCCGTTCACGTGGCGCACGCTGGTTGCCGGTGCCCTCCGAGTGGCGCTCACCCTCGGAATTGCGTTCGTGATTCTCCAGATCGTCAGGCGGGGGGTCCAGCAGTGGATCTCGCGGGTCGAGGACCTTTCGCCATCGGACCCGAAGCGGCAACGCGCCTTTACACTCGGCAACCTGCTCCAGTCAATTGCCGGCTACACCGTGTGGGCCATCGCCGGCATCATGATTCTTAGCGAGGTGGGCCTTGACATCGGGGCCCTCCTGGCCACCGCCGGGGTCGCGGGCCTTGCCATCGGGTTTGGGGCGCAGACCCTGGTGAAGGACGTCATTGGGGGCATTTTCCTCCTGTTTGACGACGTGATCCGTGTAGGGGATCTCGTGACGATCAGCGGCCACACCGGCACCATCGAGTCCATCGGGGTGCGCCTCATTCAGCTCCGGAAGTTTGACGGGGAACTGGTGATGATTCCCGCGGGCGAAGTGCGGACCTTCGGTAACAAAAGCATCGACTGGGCTCGTGTTGTGGTACCCGTCGGACTGAGTTACGAACAAGACATTGACGCCATCCTTCCCATCATGGAGCAGGTGGCCCAGGACTGGGTGGACGAGCATCCGGACATCGTGCTGGAGGAGACGCCCCAAGTGCAGGGACTCATGGACTTTGGGGACTCCTCGGTCACCGCACGAGTCGCGGTAAAGGTGAAACCGGGCGAGCAGTATGCAGGGGAGCGCGAGCTTCGGCAGCGCCTGAAGCGAACCTTTGACGAGCAGGGTGTGGAAATCCCGTTCCCACAGCGCACCGTGCACGCCATCAGCGAAGACGACGGCCCGCCGCGCACGCCCGCCCCGCACTCCGACACTACCAACGCTCCCGACGACGCCCTCAACGATGGCACCGACTGACCCCTCCGGCCTCCTATGCCTGCCGCAATTTCCGTCTCCGACCTCTCGAAAACCTACCGAACGGGGCTCCTCTCCCGGTCTACAGTGGAGGCGCTTCGGGGCGTGTCGCTAGAGGTCCCGAAGGGGGAAATATTTGGGCTGTTGGGGCCCAACGGAGCCGGGAAGACAACCCTCGTCAAAATCCTCCTTGGGCTCGTCTATCCCTCCGGAGGAGCGGCCCATCTTTTTGGGGAGCCCACCCGAACGCCAGCGGCTCGTCGCCGTGTCGGGTTCCTGCCCGAAAACCATCAGTTTCCGGGCTTCCTCACGGCTCGCCAGACGCTTCACGTCTACGGTCGGCTGGCGGACGTCCCCGCCGCCCAGCGCACCCGCCGCATTGACGATCTGCTGCGCCGCGTCGAACTCTATAAGCGGCGGGACACGAAGGTGAAGACCTTTTCGAAGGGAATGCTCCAGCGCCTTGGCCTCGCCCAGGCCCTCCTCAACGACCCCGACCTTCTCTTTCTCGATGAGCCGACTTCGGGGGTCGACCCGGTGGGCCGCCGCACGCTCCGCGACCTGGTCTTGGAGCTGCGAAACGAAGGAGCGACCATCTTCCTCAACTCCCACCTGCTCTCGGAAGTGGAGAAGGTCTGCTCCAGCATCGCCATCCTGCGGGATGGCAGGCTTGTGCGCGAGGGAACGATCGACGAGTTGACCTCCGTAGATCGGGTGTACGACCTGGTCTCCACGCCGGTCCCCGACGCTCTTCTTGAGGACTCCGTCGTACGTCCCTCCCCGAACGCATCCCCCTCCGCCCCGGACCTGGAGCAATACCGCATCCAGGCCGCGGACCGCGACACCCTGAACCAGGTGCTCGATCGCCTCCGGTCCGCCAACGTACACGTGGAATCCATTACGCCGCTCCGGCGCTCTCTGGAGGACTACTTCATCGACGTCGTCGATTCGCCCGCTGAGGTCGACGCCACCGGATAACCTGTCTCGCCGCTCGGATTCCTATGCGCCCGCTTTACGGACTCTTTCTGCTCACCTTCCGCGAGCTGTGGGCGAAGAAGGTCGTGCTCGGCCTCTTCGTCATCAGCTCTCTCGTGCTGCTGGTCGTTACGTTCGCCCTGAACCTGAACGTGGTCGAAGGGTCGCTCGAAGGCCTCCGCCTGTTTGGACAAGAGGCCAGTCCCGAACCGTCGGCCAATGGCCAGGAAAACTCGGAGAGCCCGCAGTTCACGCTAACGAACGTGGTCGTGACGGTGGAGGCGATCGTTGCCGGGATGGCCTACTGGCTCGGCATCCTGCTGGCCATTTTCGCGTCCGCCTCCCTCTTTCCTGACCTGCAGGCCCCAGGGCGGGTGGAGTTGCTGCTATCCAAGCCCATCAGCCGCATTCAGGCCCTGACGGGCCATGTGTTGGGCGTGTGGGGGCTCGTGAGCATCCTGACGGTGTACCTGATGGGGGGGACCTGGCTCATCATGTCGATTAAATCCGGCGTGTGGCACCCCCGCTTTCTGCTCTCCATCCTTCTGGTCGTTGCCATGTTCGCGGTAATGTACGCGGCCGTGATGCTAATGGGCGTGTGGACGGGAAGCACGGCCCTGGCCCTCATCGTGTCGTATGGCCTTATCTTTGTCTCCATAGTGCTGGCCGGGGCAGACACGATCGGGCCTCTCCTGGGATCGGTGGGACGTCCCGTCTTCTGGGGGCTGTACCACATCCTTCCCAACTTTACGGAGGTCACGGAGATCGTGGTGCGTCTTGCCCGCGACGACCCCATTCAATCGTGGTACCCGCTATGGTCGTCGCTGGCCTTTGGCGCGGGGCTCTATGGCGTTAGTGGGTACTGGTTTGTGCGGCAGGACTTCTGATCCCTCGGCCCGGCGCTGGGCGCTCCGCAGGGGGGTGACTTTCCCTGGGACAACCCATACGTTGAGGGAGGCTTCCGTCTGTTCACACCCCTCCGTCTGCTATGGTCTACTCGTCGCCAGACACTGTCGACTTTTCCCGCTCCGAGCATGCCCCTCTTCCGCGCCCCCAGCGCGTCGTCCTCACAGCCCCCACCTACTTCGACGTTGAGTACGTGATCAATCCCCACATGTCCGAGAACGTGGGGAGCGTCAACAAAGCGGTTGCGTTTCAGCAGTGGAAGGCCCTCCGGGCAGCTTATACGGCTCTCGACGTAGAGCCCCTCGTAACGGCGGGCCAGCCCGGCCTGCCCGATATGGTCTTCTGCGCGAACCAGACCCTCCCGTACTACGACCCGGACACGGACACGCGCGGTGTGATCCTCAGTCGCATGCACGCGGAGGAGCGCAAGCCGGAGGTGCCGTACTATGCCGATTTCTTCGAGCGGCAGGGATTCGACATCAAACGGCTCCCAGAGGAGCTCGACGCTGACTTCGAGGGCATGGGCGACGCCATCTGGCACCCCACACGCCAATTGCTCTGGGGCGGGCACGGCTTCCGCACCACACCCGAAGCGTACGAGGCCGTCAGCGACCTGCTGGAGGTCCCTGTCGTTCTCCTTCGGCTGGTCGATGCAGACTACTATCACCTCGACACGTGCTTCTGCCCCCTCGACGCCGAGCACGTCCTCGTTGCGCCCGCCGCCTTTGACGAAACGGGGCTGGCGCTCATCGACCGTTTCTTTGACACCGTAATCGAAGCGCCCGACGCGGAGGCCCGGCACCAGTTCGCCTGTAACGCTCACTGCCCGGATGGAACGCACGTGCTGATCCAGGACGGCTGCGACGAGACGAGCCGGCGACTGCGCGCCCACAACTTCCGTCCCGTTGCCCTCGACACAAGTGAGTTTTTGAAGTCTGGGGGGTCGGTGTTCTGCATGAAGCAAATGATCTGGTAGGTTAGTTGAGCAGTTCACTTCTCCCTCGCGCCGTGTCTGCCGCCCTGGTCTCCATCATCATTCCCACCCTCAACGAAGCCTCTGTGCTGGCCCCCACGCTGGAGCGCGTTGGGGAGCAAACCGGCTCGTATGAAGTGCTGGTGGTGGACGGCGGCTCCACCGATGCGACTGTGTCGATAGCTCGCGACTGGGGCGCAACGGTCCTCCGCGCGTCTCGAGGACGGGCCCGCCAGTTGAATCGAGGGGCCGAATCGGCCTCGGGTCCTCGGCTGCTGTTCCTCCACGCCGACACGCTTCTTCCACGGAACGGCCTGTCGCTCATTCGCAAGACGCTGTCCTCTCCTGCCGCCTCGGCCGGCACCTTTCAGCTCCAATTTGACCGCACCTCGCCCCTCCTCCGCCTCTATGCCTGGTGCACCCGGTGGCCCTGGATTCGAATCTGCTTTGGGGACCGCGGCCTCTTCGTCGAGCGCTCGGCCTTTGAGGCTGTTGGAGGGTATCCCGACTGGCCTATTTTTGAAGACCTGGAACTGGCTGCCCGCCTGCACGCCCGGGGCGGGTTTCGCTTCCTGGATACGGCCGTCACGACCTCCGCGCGCCGGTTCGAGCGGCACGGCACCGTCCGGCAACAGCTCCGCAACCTCTACCTCTGGCTCCACTACATGAGGGGAACTGAGCCCGAGCGGGTCGCCCACCTCTACCGGTACTCTCCCTCCTGAGAACAGGCCCGGGGCGTGACGTGGTACAACACCCGACGGATCTTTTCAGATCGGACGAGCCTTGCCTTATGACCGAAAGAGCTGCCTCTGTGTGACGTCCCGGCCGCCGTCGATCCGACTCCTGCCGCGATCGTGGGACCGAGGACTCAGAGGTGAGCGGGCCGGCAGTTCGGATGTGGAGTGGGGTCGACAGTGCGTCGTCCCTCACGTCCGAACCACGGTGCGGGCGGGGTGGTCGGGATCTGGCTCCGACACCCCCCGATCGGCCGGGTCACCGTCGCGTCGGAGGCTCCGGTTCCAGTAAAAGACGCCGAGGCCAAAGAGCACGGCGGCCCCAAAGCTCATGAGGCCATTGATGCCCGCAATTCGGACCTGCGTCTCCACAACGGGCGTCGGCCCGATCGGCTCGGTCACCGCAATCGACGGATTCGACCCACTCCCCACTCGCACGGTTAACGTCTCCTTTCCTTCCAGCGCGGGCACGATGCCGTGGGGGAGCGAGAGGCGGTCGCGGGTGAGGGTGGTGCCGTCCGGCATCGGGACGCGGAGGCTCACGTAGTCGTACGTCACCTGCGTCCGGTTTTCGATGTGGATCTCCTGCACCTCCGCCGTCGCCTCCGTCCCGTGCGCATTGGTCGTGTAAAGATCGTAGACCACCGTGCCCTGATGCACCGAAATGCCTAGAAAAAACAGTGGCAGGAGCCAGGCGGCCTGTGCAATGCGGCGCGTAAGAGGAGTGCTCACAGGGACAGAGGGAGTAGTGAGAAAACCGACACGGTTTGAACGCCGCGCCGGCAGAGGAGTTGCGGATCAGGACAGGAACAGGTACGGCTTCCATTCCTCATCCACCGCCCCGGCAAAGTCGCGCAGAAACATCACGTAGCTGGGGCGGAAGGGCTCGCGGGCAAGTTCCATCCCGGCCTCCTGAGGCGTCCGGTCGCCCTTTTGGTTGTTGCAGGAGACACAGGCCGCCACGAGATTTTCCCACGTGTCCCGCCCGCCGCGCGACTTGGGCACGACGTGGTCGATCGTGAGGTTATTCGTCGCCCCACAGTACTGACAGGTGCTATGGTCGCGCTTCAGCACGTTTTTCCGCGACAACATCACCCGCTTGTACGGCACCTGGGCGTACTGTTTTAGCCGCACGATGCTGGGCCAGGGCACTTTCGTACTCGGTGAACGCACAAACTGCCCGTCGGCCGACTCGACCAGGTGCACCTTCTGAAGGTGGATGAGAATAACCGCACGCTGCACGCTACACACCGTGAGGGCACTGTAATCTTGATTGAGCACCAGCACGTGTCCGTTCATGACGAGACCCCCCCCACGCGTCGCCCCCAATCCACGGGTCGTCGCGTACGGTTGTGCTACAACAAGACAGTCGACTCAGCACGACAGAAACGGCACAAAAACGGATACTGAAGAGTCACCTCCACCGGGGCACCCGGCGTTGATTAGAACGGTGTGGACTCGGATCGTGGCTCATCAGTGCCTATCGCAGATTCAACCCTTTGTTTCTCCCCCTTTCGCTCCCCGGCCGACAACCGATATTATGCCGGGTCTGTAACACCCGCAGCAGTTGGATTGACGGCCCCACCCATAGGCCCCCACGGGCGGCCCGCGGTACACCTCACGATTGGCTTCCCCCGTACCTGAAACCTCCTACTCATCCATTGTCTCACAGCAACCTGCACCAAAGGTCCTCCTCCCGTCGAGCATGGGACCCACGCGCCGAATGAGTATGGGGGGAATATTGGTGAGTAGTTTGTATACACTCAATCTATCCCGTCGCTGTGATTGTCCGTCCCGCAGCTTTTGTTTTCGCAGCCGCTTTTCTCCTAGGTGCTCTTTTGCTTCCCGCCGCCAGAACAGCTCAGGAATCCGTTACGGACTGCCCCGAGCGCACGGCGACAAATGCCAGCCTCCTCCTACCGGAAGATGTAACGGTCCGGGACGAGCATTCCCCCCTTCCCCCACCGTTGGCACTCGTCGTTGTGAACAAAGAGGGAGCATGCGCCGGAGTCGTCAGGTGGACTGGCTCCGCAACGACACTGACGGTCTGGGGCGCAGGCTCGTCTGCCCTCTCCCCCGCCGCTGCCGACGGCCCTCTGTCACCCGAGGACTCGCTGCGCCTGCGCGTCTACGACACCACCGCCCTCAACAACGACGGGCCCGCCCGAGAGGCATCACTTTCCCTCCGCACGACGGAAGAACACTACGTTCCCAACGCCCGCTACGTCCCAAATGGGCTGTACGTCATAGACGAAATCAGAGTACGGTCCTCCCTCTCCTCCGACGCGGCGTCACGTCCGTGACCGCACGGCGGTTGGTAGACGTCCCGCTCCAGACATCTTCCTGGCCCTTACTCCCTAGGCGCACGACGGCTACGCCTATTCTCCCCTACAGGTAAGGGAAAATGATCCCGGCTGCTCCCCAACGGCCCGCGTACCTTCTTCTTCCCTTTCGAGTGCCCCACCCCCATTTGCACCGCCCGTGACCACTGAACCCACACCGTTGCGCGATGATTTCTCGGTACTGTTTCCGAGCTTTCGGAAGTACTGGAAGTTCGTCGTCGCTACAGCCGCAGTCTCTTTTCTGGCCTCGATGCTGGAGGGATTCAGCATCGGCATGCTGATCCCCTTCCTGCAAACCTTCACGGAGTCGGATGCAGAGCCCTTCACCACGGGCATCTGGCTGATCGACACCTACGTCCTCGGCGTCGGGTCCTCTCGCCTCACGCAGATGTACTACATCTGTGGGGCCATCCTCGTGGCCACGTGGCTCCGCGCCGTCGCTGCGTATTACGCCGAAGTCCTGGCGACGATTAGCCGATCGCGCATCGTCGAAGATTTACGAATGCGCCTTGTCGACCAGTTGCTGTCTGTCAACCTCAGCTTCTATAGCAAGACGCGCTCGGGGCAAATCCTCAACAGCATCATTACCGAGATCGGACGGACGACGACCGCGCTCGGCATCTTCTTCACCGTCGTCACGCGCGGGTCACTATTGATCGTGTACCTCGCGCTTATGTTCTGGATCTCCTGGCAACTTACGTTGCTGGTCTTGTTCCTACTCATCCTGCTCTCTGCCGGCCTCACGCAGTTGATCAGCCGGGTGCGCAGACAGGGAACCAAAGTCACCGAAGCAAGCGGCGCATTTACCGAACGGATCAACGAGTTCATCTCGGCGGTCCGCACGGTTATCGCCTACAATCGGCAACCGTTCGAACGCGACCGCCTCGAAGACACCGTCAACGACTTGGCAGAATCCGTCGTCGAGACCACCCGCCGGCGGTCCGCCATCCGGCCCCTCTCGGAAGCCGTTATCGGAACGCTGCTGGTGGTCTTCATCGTCATTACCGTGCAGTTCTTCGTCGTCTCCGGCGACCTAGGCATTGCCTTCGTTCTCACGTTCTTGTTTGCGCTCTTCCGCGCCCTGCCCATCGTCCACGAGATGAACGGCCTGCGGAGCCAGTGGGCCGAGAACCGGGCAGGCCTGGCCAACGTGGCCGCTCTCCTCCGGAGCGAGGACAAGCCGTACCTCGAGGACGGCAGCCAACCGGCCCGCCAACTACAGGACGCCATCGCATTCGAGAACGTCACCTTCGGATACACGCCGAACGAGCCCGTCCTAAAAGACATCAATCTGCGGATCGAGGCCGGCAAGATGACGGCCCTGGTGGGCAGTTCGGGGGCCGGCAAATCAACGCTTGCGGACCTCGTGCCTCGCTTTTATGACCCCGACCACGGGCACATTTTGTACGACGGCGTCGACCTCCGGGACCTTCGGCAACACGCCTTACGCGAGCGAATCGCAGTGGTGAGCCAGAACACGTTTATTTTCAACGATACCGTCACCGCCAACATCGCATACGGCAATCCCGACGCGCCCTTTCAGGCAATCCGACAGGCCGCTGAAGAGGCGAACGCCATCCACTTCATCGAGGACATGGACCACGGCTTTGACACGCCCCTCGGAGACAAGGGAATGCGCCTGTCCGGCGGCCAGCGCCAGCGCATCGCCATCGCACGCGCCCTGCTCAAAAATCCCGACATTCTGATCCTCGACGAGGCCACGAGTTCGCTCGACAGCGTGTCGGAGCGGCTCGTGCAGCAGTCCCTCGACCGCCTCATGGACGGACGCACCGTGCTCGCCATCGCCCACCGTCTCAGCACCATCCAGAACGCCGATTGGGTCGTCGTCATCGAGGACGGTCGGATCGTGGAAGAAGGCCCCTACGACGAGCTTCTGGCCCGCAACGGGCACCTCTCCAAATACCATGACCTTCAGTTTCAGCTGAGCTAGCCCCCTCCCCCCTCCGCCTCGCCCTCCCATGTCCCAAACGACCCTCCTCATTCTCGGCGCCCCCCGGTCCGGCACCACCCTCCTGACCGCCATGATCGGCCGCCACCATGACGTTGCCATGCTGAACGAAGAGTTCGGAGACGCGGTCTCGAAGCTTCTCAGCAAGCCGATCGTCGGCAACAAACTCTGCATCCCGAACCAGATCGAACTGGACCGCAAAAAACCCGCGTGGGCCCGTCTGTTTGGCCCCTTCCTCCACGACCGGCTCTATCGGCACGGCTACTTCAAACGACACCCCGAGGCCGCTCGCTCTATCAACGAGTACCTGAAAACCAACACCCCAATCAAAGTCATCGGCATTCTCCGAGATGGAAATGCCATCATCTCATCCGTCATGCGGCGGGGCGAACAGACCTTTGATACGGCCGCTTATCGCTGGCGCCGGAGCATCGAGATCTTTGACACCCTATCCCAACGCCTTGGCCCCGATTTGCTCCTCCTGACGTTTGAGGACCTGGTGCAGGCCCCTGAGGACGCCATGCGTCAGGTCGTCGACTTCCTTGGGATTCCGTTTCAACAGCAAATGCTCGAGGGGTACGCCCACACGCCCATCTACTCCAACAAAGGAATCGATCCAGAACGGGCCTCCCAGCACAAGCAAAATGGGACCGATCACGGCCTCTCCGAGCGCTTTCCCGACACGGTCGGCCGATACGACGCACTGGTTCAAAAAGCCCGGAAGACGCCCGTCTGACCCTTCCTCCTTCAGCACACGACCCCCTACCCCAGGGCGTGTGCCCGTGCTCCCCACGCCCCCCTTCTCCCTCCCGCTCCCCTCATGTCCGTTCCGTTCTTCATCGTTGGCGCCAGTCGCTCCGGAACCACCCTCCTGCGACTGATGCTCAATGCCCATTCTCAAATCGGGATTCCGCGGGAGCTGAAGTACTTCCACACGGTCAACGACACGGTCGATCCTCAATCCTGGCGCGACGAGGTGTCCGATGAGTCGTACCGCCAGCTCGTTCGTCACTACCTAAAAAGCCGAAGCGACCTCTTTTCGGATGATCTCGGGTCCCTGGAGGCGATGGTGTTGGGCGACGACGAGCGCACGCTTCGGGGGCCCTACCGCGTGTTAATGGAATACTGGAGTCGCACGCTGAACAAACCACGATGGGGCGAAAAAACCCCCCATAATCTGTTCTACGTGGATGTGATCAGCGATATGTTTCCCGGCGCCAAATTCATTCACGTGGTGCGCGACCCCCGGGCCGTGGCCCAATCGATGAACTCAATCGAGTACTATTCCGGCGAGACCGTGTTCAACGCCCTGAACTGGCGACGATCCATCCGAGCAGGAGAGAACATGCTTCAGCAGACGCTCGCCTCCGACCAACAGTGCACGATCAAGTACGAAGACCTGGTCTCGTCCCCGGAGGCCACGCTCCGCACGGTATGCCATTTTCTGGAGGAGTCGTACGAACCGAGCATGCTCCGATTTTACGAAACGGCGGCCGACCATATGCCCTCTACCATTCGCACCCCGTCCATCCGAGGGCCGGTAAACCAAAAGAGCTTGTCGAAATGGAAAGAACGGCTCTCAGCTCTGGAGATCGAAATCGTCGAATCGATCTGTGCGGGTGAAATGGCCCGCCTTGGGTACGAGCGATCGACTCGCGCAAGACCCTCAGCCTACCTCCGACGCGTTTTGAAAGGCGCGTACTGGCACTGGAAAAGTTGGCAACACCGAAATCAGCGGGGGTATGAAGTCGGATACTCCTTTTTTGCAGGGCTCCGCGCCCGGCTCCGCCGGTGGCGCCCTGATCTCTCCGCTCGCCCCCGACGCGAGACCTCCTAACACAGCCGCCCCGATGTCTACTGCTCCTATTTTTATCGTTGGGGCCAATCGCTCCGGGACCACGCTGCTTCGGCTTCTGCTGAACGCCCACTCGGAAATCGCCATCCCCGACGAGATCAACTACTTCTACGGATTCACGGGCGCTGAATATTCGTACGAGAACTGGGCGACGCCTGGCCTTTCTCGATCCGAGTACGCGTCCTTTGTGGATCGCTTTCTTTCCACAAACGAGGCGGTCGTTCCCGAATTGGATCTTACGGCCGTCCGCGCAGAGATTCTCGATGGGCCCCACGACCTCCGACGCCCCTATCAGGTCTTGTTAGAACAGTGGGCTCGGCTCCGGGGCAAATCGCGCTGGGGCGAAAAAACACCGGGCAACATCTACCACGCGAACATCCTGACCGAGATGTTTCCGGACGCCCGGTTCATTCACGTTGTTCGTGATCCTCGCGGCGGCGTGGCGTCTATGCAGCGGGTGTCGTTCTTTGGAAACGACGTCGCGTTTAACGCCCTCAACCGACACAAAATCATGACGCACGGCCGGGCCTGGCTTGCCGAGTCCGTTCCCGCCCCCCAGCAAATTGAGATTCGGTACGAAGACCTGGTGGCAGATCCGCAGGGCACCCTGCAATCCATTTGTGGCTTCATTGGCGCCCCGTATGAGCCGTCAATGCTTCGCTTTCACCGGAATGCCGATCGCTACATGGTGGACGAGGCCGCCGCCTCATACAATCAGACGGCGACCCAACCGATCTCCACGGACATGATCGATAAGTGGCGGACCCAGCTGACGGAGGAAGAGATCGCGATTGTGGAGCGAATCTGCAAAGCGGAAATGGTTGAGTTTGAATATCCGCTCCTCCGCCCGTCGCTCTCGTGGCGGGGGAGGCTTTGGCTTTCCATCAAACGGTTGTACTGGACCATCCAGTGGCATCGCTATCGCTACGACCGTCACTTCTCTATTCACTCCCCAATGTTGTCTCGTACCCGAGCGCGTGCGTGGGACGCGACCCGCTCTCTTCGCAGTCGCTTTCGTGAGCTGGCCCGTGCCTGGCGATAGCGCCCCGCCTGTGCCCTCTTCCCCCGGCCCTCCCTGCGTCGATCCTGGCGTCTTTTTCGATTTTCTCGCTTTCTTATGCGCGTACTTAGTTGTCAATCCCCTTATGGTCAGGGCGGCGTCGGCCAGCACTTTGCTCACCTCGTCGAGGAGACAAAGGCGACCGTGGGACTGTCGTACTACCTGAACGCCCACCCCAACCCCGCCGACGGATCGGCCGGGCGACAGGTCAGCGACACCTTTTATCAACGCCTCTACCGGTGGACGCCCCTCCGTTACAGCCTCGGCTGGTCCACCTTTTTAAAAAACGACCTCTTCGACCGGCGGGTCGCAGCCACGCTCAACGAACGCGCCGACCGGTTTATGGGGTTTGTCGGCCAGGCGCTTCACAGCTTCGAGCAGGCCGAGACCCTCGGGTTCGATCGGCTCGAACTTGTCGCCGTGAACAGCCACGTGAACAACGTGCGCCAGCTGCACGCGCAAGCCGCCGCGGACTGGTCCCATGCCGACTCGTGGCTAAATGAGCGACACCGCCGTAAGACACTCGCCGAGTATGACCGGGCGGACCACATCTTCGTCCACTCGGAGTACACCCGCCAGTCGTTTCTCGACGCCGGCATCCCCGAAACGAAGCTGGTGCGCACGCACCTTACGCCCGACCCCCGGTTCGTCCCCCCGTCCTCGCGACCGACCGACGACGTATTCCGGGTCGTGTACGTGGGACGCGTCGACATTACCAAAGGGCTGCCCGTACTGCTCAACGCCTTTGAAGGCATCCCGGCCCCGGCCGAACTCACGATCGTGGGCGGCTGGGCCACACGGTACATGAAGACGTACATGCAATCGTGGCTGGCCCGCGAGCCCCGCCTCCGAATGGCGCCGGGCGATCCCCTCCCGGCCCTCCACGCGGCCGACGTGTTCGTCCATCCGTCGTACGAGGACGGCTTCGGCTACGCCCCTGTGGAAGCGATGGCCTGCGGTGTCCCCGTCATCGTGACCGAGGACACCGGGATGAAAGAGTACGTCACCGAAGGCGAGAACGGCTACATCGTCCCCACCGGTGATGTGGAGGCCCTGCGCGACCGCCTGGTCCACCTGCGCCGCCATCCCCTTCGCCCTGTCCCTCACACGTTTGCCTAACTCGTATGCATATCGGACATTTCATCCAGGACCTGGATGGCAAGGGGGGCATTGAGACCTACGTCGCCCGCCTGATGGACGGGCTCGACGAACGGGGCCACCGATGCACGGTGTTCGGCCTTCAGGGGGATGCCTCGACCGCGAATCGCGTCCGGCTCCCCAGCATGGCGTCGCTGTACGCAACAGCGGATCGACGGGGCGTGGACGTTCTCCATCTTCACACGACGGTTTCGGAGCCGCCGCCCCCAACCCTCCCCGTTCTCCGGACGGTACACGACAACGGTGCTGCCTGTCCCAGCGGCTCCCGCTATCTGCAACGAACCGGAACGCCCTGCCCTCGGATCGCAAGCCTGCCCGCCTGCCTGTTTGGGCACTATGTGGACGGGTGTGGAAGCCGGCGCCCGTCCAAGGTGCGGGAGAACTTTCAGCGGCTGGCCAGCAATCGGCGGGTTTTGTCGGAGATCCAAACGGTCACGGTTAGTCAGTACCTGAAGGAAACGATGGTCACGCTGGGCTACCCGTCGGAGAATCTGCACGTCGTGCTCTCCCCCGCCCCCCTGCCCCCCTCGGATCCGCCCTCCCTCCCACAGGAGGGGCCTCCGCGCCTTCTCTTCGTGGGGCGCCTTGTGCCCGAAAAAGGGGTCGACTGGCTCCTCCGGGCCGTCGCAGCCCTCGATTGCCCCATGCACCTTGACATCGCGGGCGCCGGAGATCACGAGGCCGCCCTGCGCAAACAGGTCGACACGCTAGGACTGCAGGACGCGGTCACCTTTCACGGATGGACGGACGGCCCGGCCCTCGCGGCGCTCTTCAAATCCGCTCGTGCCGTGGTGGTCCCGTCGGTATGGCACGAGCCCGCAGGCCTGGTCCCCCTTGAAGCGGCCGCGTGGGGACGGCCCGTGGTGGCCTCGCGAGTGGGGGGACTTCCGGAGTATGCACATTCGTCGTTCTCTGTCCTCGTGCCCCCCAACGACGACCCTGCGCTCACCGACGCTCTGCGCCGTCTCTGTACCACCCCCAAAGCAGCCGCCGACCTGGGACGGGCCGGACGTGCCCATGTTCGTCGCCACCACGCGATGGACCGCTTTCTGGACCAGCATGAGGAGCTGTACGCGTCCCTCCATGCTTCCGTCCCTCACCCACCCCACTGACCGGCACGTGCTCGCCCATGCCTTCGTCCTCGTCTCGCCGGTTTATCTTCATCGATGTGCTTCGCAGCCTCGCCATTGCGCTTGCTCTCCTCGCTCACGCCCTTAATGACTTCGACGTCCCGGGCCGGCTGTCCGAGGCAGAATACGTGGCCCTCCGCGGACTCACCCGCGCTGCGGCCCCGACGTTCATTTTTCTGTTCGGCATGATGCTGGAGCTAGTGTACGCCCGCCGGGCCCGGTCGAACGGCCTCGCGACGGTGGTGCCCCACCTGCTGTGGCGCAGTTTGCAATGCTATGCCGGATATTTGGCCACGGTATGTGCGGGCGTGCTGTTCGGGCTGTTTGGCTGGACGCACGCCCTGCAGGCCGCGGTCTTTATCTTTGGAGCCCACCATGGCAACATCCTCAAATACTACACGGTTGCTCTGGTCGTGGCCGTTCCGCTCCTCGCCGCCCGACAGCGGCTGGGCCTGAAGCGCACGCTGGCCCTCTGCGTTGGGATATGGCTGCTGAGCCCCCTCCTCAACGGCATCGCGGCGCTCCCGGTCGGTCGCTTCGGCGGACTCCTTTCGCTGCTGACTCAGATGCTTCCGTACAGCCTCACGTTCATCGGAGCGGGGATGTGGGTCGGGAACAGCCTTCGTCGGGGGGCTTCGCTGTCCCGTTCGGTTCATACACACGCCGGACTGGTGCTGATTGCCTGCGCATCGGTGGGCGGCGTCCTGATCTGGATGATGGGCCCACAGACCGTGCTGTTTTCATATCTCGATTACTACGCCTTTCGCAACTCCTACCATGTCGGCTATTACGCCATTGGGTTGCTGCAGGCAACGGGGCTCTGCCTTCTCTTCTTCCACCTGTTTCCCCTGCACCATTCTGTGCTTCGTCCCACGTCCCCGCTTCTGGCCTTTGGACGATCCTCCCTTCTCTCCTTTACGCTCGGCAACATCGTTCTCAACGGACTGGTGGGCCGCCTGACCCTCACGCCGCACGGGGGCCTTCTCCTCACCCTGGGCTACCTCGCCTTTGTTCTCGGCCTGGTCCTCCTTTTCGAGCGGGTCCTCGGATACCTCCGGTCCCACCCACGCCTTGCCGTTGCGGAGCGGCCCTTTACGCTTCTTCGACACCATCTCATAGGGCCGGCCAGCGCGGCACTCGTGTTCACCGGACGGGTCAGCCTCCAACGCCTCGGACACCTCCTGCCTGCCTCCGCGGCGGGTCCCCGCACGGAGGCGAAAACAGCCGACGGTGTATCGCAGGGCTGATCCTTTTGTCTCCAAACCTCCCCGGTGGGCCCGCCTCATCCTTCGTATCTAGTGTATGGTCGGCGTCCACTGGATGCCCCACGGCCCTTTCTTTCTTCGTTTCTGCCCGTTATGCCCGTTTCCCGGTCCACCCCGTCGCCGTCGGCGTCTCTCCCGACGGCCTCCTCTCTCTCCGCGAAGGGACAGGCCCTTCGGCGGTCCCGCTACGACGTGGTCCTCGGCTGTCCGCGCTCCGGGACCACCTTCTTGATGGAGACGATGAATGCGCTCCCCGAGGTGGAGTGCTTGACCGGCACGCTGTTGCCGGTGTCCATCCCGCAGATCGTCAACACCGATCTCTCGCCGACGATCTCCAACGCACTGGCCATCGGATTTGAGCGGGCGTTGGACGACTACATGCACTCCGGGCGCTTTCACTCCCGAGCCGCCGCCCTTCAAAAGTGGGCCAACGCGCCCACCGGCCTCCGGGGCCTGTGGGACGCCGCCCGGGGCCGCCGGTCCATCGACCGCCTGCTGTACAAGGAGCCGTTCCTGGCCTTTGCCCCGGAGTTTGTGTACCAGGCCCTTCCGGAGGCCAAGATCATCCACCTTTACCGCGACGGTCGGGACTGTGCCAACTCGCTGGTCCGGACCTACGACGTGCTCAGCGATGAGAACCTTACGCACTTGATGGGCGCCGAGATGCGCCTGGGCCGCCCGGTGGATCACCGCTACGTGCCGTGGTGGGTGGAGGAGGGGCGGGAGGAGGCGTTCCTGTCGGCCAGCCCGTATGGACGCGCCATCTGGATGTGGGCGTACATGGCCCGTCGGTGCCACACGTTTTTCTCCCACCCGGAGGTGGTCGACAGCGACCGGGTCCTCCAGCTTCGGTACGAGGACTTCGTGCAGGCCCCTGCCGAGCACGGACAGCGGATCCTGACCCACCTGGACCTGACGCCCAGCCGGGGCTTCGAGCGTCGCCTCAACCAGGCCCACGCCGGATCCATCGGCAAGCACCACGAGCGGCCGGACGCAGAAATTGCGGAGGCCGAGCGCATCGCCGGGGACGAACTCGCCCTGCTCGGCTACCACTAACTTCTGCTTCTGATTGATGGCCTCCGTTTACCTCCTGTCTGCCGCAGCACAATCTTCCACGCCTTGGCCCTACGCACTTGACGACCTGAATCGGATGCGCCGATCGGCCGAAACGGACCGGTTTGGCGTCCATCGTCTCGCCGACGCCCCGTCGGACGCCGATGTTATTTTGTTTGTCGAAAACTGCGACCCGGTCCGTCATTACCTGGAGGTTCGGCGTCATCCAGTCTACCGGGCCCACGGCCCCCGGTGCTTCCTCTTCAGCCGCCACGACTTTCCAATCCCCTTCCTGCCCGGCGTCTATGCGTCGATTTCCCGCCGGTGGTACGATCCCGCTCGCACCCGCTCCGGGTTCTATCTTGACGTGTTTGATAAATCGTTCCTGCCCGACGCGATGCCCACGGCAGACCGAACATACCTCTACTCCTTTATCGGTCAGCTTTCCACGGATCCGGTCCGGACTGCGTTGGCCAATCTCTCACACCCCGATCAGTTCGTGTTCGACACCTCCTCCTACTGGCCGTACGCCGACCTCCCCGCCGACACGCGCGCAGAGCTTGAGACGCAGTACGGGGAGGTCGCCCGGCAGAGTCGTTTTGTGCTGTGCCCGCGGGGCCGGGGCGCGAGCAGCATCCGGTTGTTCGAGATGATGCGAATGGGACGCGCACCGGTCATCATTTCAGACGAGTGGGTGCCTCCGTCTGGTCCCGACTGGTCTGCGTTCAGCATCCGTGTGGCGGAGTCAGACATTCCCGGTCTCCCGGCCCTGTTGGAGGCCCGGGCCGACGATGCAATCGCCATGGGCCGGCGCGCCCGGGCCGCCTGGGACGAATGGTTCAGTCCCGAGTCGGCGTTTCATCGGGTCACCAACTGGTGTCTGGACCTGCAGAACACGCAGACGTCCCCCTGGCGCACCCCGTACCGTGTTGGACGCCAGCTTGCCCATCCGACGTACCTCCGGTCGTTCATGCGAACGGCATTCGATTACGCCCGCAGGGCCTAACCCCCAATTGCGTGGAGGGCGCCCCGGGAATGCTCCAAAGGTGCCCCCTCATGGGACGGCGCGCCACGCATATTCCAGTCCCCCCTTCGATTACGGGTTCTCCCTCCATGCGCATTGATCTTGTCTTCCCGGTCCTCCCCCCTGCCCTGGACGGCATTGGCGACCATACGGCCCATCTGGCCTCCGCCCTTGCCGACGAGGCACACGACGTCCGGGTTCTCACTGCCCAGTCGCAGCCCGATCCCATTCCGGGCGTTCAGGTTCGTAAGGCCTTCAACGCGACGCCCCGACGGGGCATCCGGGGCCTGCTCGACGCCGTCGTCCCGGCGGCTCCGGACTGGCTCGTGCTGCAATACAATCCCTTTAGCTACGGCCGCTGGGGCCTGAACCTGTCCCTGCCGGCCACCCTCCAGGCGATCCGGCACCAGTGCCCAAACACGAACATTGCCCTCATGGTGCACGAGCCCTTCGTGCCCGTCGAGAACTGGCGGTTCGCCCTGTTTACAACCTGGCAGCGCTGGCAACTCTGGCGGCTGGGCCAGACCGCCGACGTGGTCTTTGTTTCCATCGCGCCGTGGGTTGATCGCTTCCAGTCCTGGTTTTCGAACACGCCCGTCCTCCACCTTCCCGTAGGCTCGAACATCCCCCACGTGACGACCGACCGGGCCACCGTCCGCAACACCCTCGGGCTGCCCCCCGACGCGTTCGTGGTGGGCCTCTTCGGAAGCGGACACGCCTCGCGCCTCCTTCCGTTCGTCCGTCACGCCGTGGATCGGCTGCGCCGCGCTGGAGTGCAGCCGGCCATCCTGTACGTGGGCCCCGCCGGGGCAAAGGTCGAGGCCACCCTCGGACCCGACGCTCTCTACAAAGCCGGGGCACTTCCCGGCCCCGAGGTTTCTCGCCACTTTGCTGCGATGGACCTCTACCTCGCCCCCTTCCGCAAGGGCGTCTCCACTCGGCGTGGCTCCTTTCTGGTGGGCCTGCAGCACGGCATCGCCACGGTGAGCACAGAGGGCAGCCAGACGGACCCGCTTCTGCGGGAGCACCACGAGGCCTCGTTCCTCCTGGCCCCGGACACCGACGCCCACGCCTTTGGCTCTCACGTCGAGACCGTCGCCCAGGACAAAGCGTATCGAACCGAACTGGCTCGCAGCGGGCAGGCCCTCTTTGCGTCCACCTTCGCGTGGCCCCGAATTGCCCGCTCCATGCTCACCGCTCTGACCGATCGGATGGCCCCCGACGCGGCCCCCGACCGGGCGGTCCCCGCCCCATCTGGATAAGTGTCTCTGGACGCCCGTCCCCCTTCTTCAATGCCTGCATTGTCAACATGACTGCCTCCCCTTCTCCCCTCAACCTCATATACGTCGCCAGTATTGGCCGCAGTGGGACCACGCTGTTCGAGTCGATGCTCGGGGCACATTCCCAAATTGAAAGCCTGGGCGAACTGCACCTGTGGCCCCACGAGATTCGTGAGGGGGGCGTCCAGCCCTGCGGAACCGGCCACTACGTGCAGGACTGCCCCTTCTGGTCAGCGATGCGGCGCCGGGTCGATCCCCTCTCGCAACCGCCCCCCCAGATTGACGTTTTTCGCGAGAAGCACGACGGCGGCCGCACCCTGCGCCCGTCGCGCTTGATGGACTTCCGCCCCGGCCCCCTCGACGCCCCGACCGAGGCAGACATCTACTAGTATGGCCTGAACAATCACGCTGTCTTCTCGGCCTTCCAGGACGAGGTGGAACGCCACACCGGGCGGCGCCCGACGTGGCTGGTCGACGCCTCCAAAGACCCGTATCGCCTGCTCTGGCTTCACCGTTCGGGCCTGTTCAACCTGAAAGTGTTTCACCTCGTGAAGCACCCGTGCGGGTTTGCGTACTCCGTCACGAAAGACCGCATCCACGACGCCTCCTGGTGGGACACCTACATCCCCCGCTATTACCACACCGCGCGCCAGTCGCTGGCCTGGCTGGTCCAGAATCACCTTCTCTCGCGCATCGCCGATCGGTTCCTGACGCCCGACCAGTATCGTCTCCTTGCCTACGAGCAGATTGCGACAGTGCCGTACGACCGCTTCCGCGAGGCATGTCACTTCCTCACCCTCCCGTACGAGGAACAAGCCGTAACCGAATTTCGGAGCGGGAGCCAGTTCACCATCGCGGGGAATCCGATGCGGTACGAAGACCGGCCCATCGAACTCGACGAACGCTGGAAGACCCACCTTCCTCGCTCCAGCCAACACATCGTTCGACTCGTAACTGCGGGATCAAGTGCGAAATACGGCTACTGATCTCCTCCGCCCCCACGCCCCCTTTTCCCCAATGTCGCTCCAGACCCTCTTCGACACCGCGGCCGACCAGCGACGCGCCACCCTGTTGGGCCTTGGCGTCATCCTGCTGAACCTGTTGGTGCTGATCGTTCTCTTGGCCGCCCCCACGCCGTACGCTGCCCGGCTGGCCAACCTGTATTACCTGGCCGCCACAACCGGGATCGGCTTTTGGCTGTACATCTCCAATCCGCCGCTCTATCTGGGCTTCGTGTGGTGGGTGTGGTTCCTGTCCCCCTTCATCCGGCGGCTGGCAGACTATCAGTTGGGCACATTCACCCACCCGAAGGAAGCCCTCATCCTACTGGCCCCATTTGCCGTCACCGGTCTCTGCCTTTTCACGGTGTTTCGGTACGGGCGGGTGCTCCTCCGGCTGTACGCCGTACCGTTTGGCCTGTGTATGCTGGGCGTATTGTACGGCTTCCTGGTGGGGCTGCCGCTCATGGGACCGTTTGATGCCACGATCAGCCTCCTGGAATGGATTACCCCATTGCTGCTGGGCTTTCACGTGCTGGTGCTCTGGCGACAGTTTCCGGAACACCGACGCATCATTCGCACCACCTTTATCGTCGGCGCCTTCGTCCTCGGCACCTACGCCCTCATCCAGTTCTTCTTTATGCCCGGCTGGGACCGCCTCTGGATGACTGGGTCCAAAATGAACTCGATTGGCCAGCCCGAGCCGTTCGAAGTGCGCGTCTTTAGCATGCTCAACGCTCCTGGGCCCTTGGCCACAACCCTCGTGCCGGGCCTCCTCCTGTTGTTCGAGAGCCGCACGCTTATGGGGAAGCTGACCGCGATCCCCGGCTACGTGGGATTCCTCCTGACCCTGGTGCGCAGTGCCTGGGGGGCCTGGATGGTGGGCATGCTCTACCTTGTGTGGCGCCTGACGGGCCGGCTCCGGATCCGCCTTCTCGCCCTGACTGTCGTGATGGCCATTGCTGTCGTGCCGGTGGCAATGATGAGCGAAATATCGGAGGTCACCGGGGACCGCGTGGAAACCCTGGGCAGCATCGGAGATGACGGCAGCCTCTCCGCTCGGGAGGACATGTACCGCACGGCTACCATCGACGCCCTCATCAATCCGCTCGGCGAAGGGCTGGGCAGTGAGATCTTTGATAGTGGCTTCGTCACCATCCTCTGGCAGCTGGGCTGGGTGGGGGGCAGCCTCTATCTCGGGGGATTGATCTGGCTGCTCTGGTCGGCCGTCCTGTCGCCCAGGGCCGTCCTGCCCGATCAGTTTACCATCATTCTGGCGGCGACGGTGCTCGGCTACTTTGCGAATCTCGCGTTTGGGACCGTCCACGTGGAAATTGCCGGGTGCGTGATGTGGTCCTTCCTCGGCCTGATCGTCGCCTCGCGTCGCTACCACGCGGCCGCAGAAGCGCCCCATTCGGAGGCGGGCCCGGCCGCCGAACCGGCGCCCGCTCGCCCTTCGTCTCCCATTCCGGCCTAACCGCTCATGCGAATCGCCCTCTTCCATTCGACGCTTCCCTCCCCCACCCGCAAGGTGGGCGGCGTGGAGGTCGTCGTGCATCAACTGGCCAACCATCTCGTGCACGCCGGCCACGCCGTGACGGTGTTCAGCCTCTCCCCTCAGCCGGACGACGCTGCGTACGATCACGAGCACCTCTTTCCCAACCGACCGGCTCTGCTTTCGCATCCGGTCCTTCGATGGGTTGTGCTGCCGGCCCTGCTGAACCGCATTTCATTCCGGGACTTCGACGTGGTGCACTTCCACGGGGACGACTGGTTTTACCTTCGCCGCTCGGTGCCCTCTGTGCGAACGGTGCACGGATCGGCTCTTGAGGAGGCCCGCTCGGCTGACACCTGGAAGCGACAGGTGGTGCAGCGGCTCCTGTATCCCCTGGAACGCCTCGCCGTCCGGCTCGCAACGGTCGGACTCGCCATCGGCCCCAATACGGCGACCCTGTACCCGAATACCACCCTTGTGAATAACGGCGTGGACCTGGAGCGCTTCCGCCCCGGCCCCAAGACCTCTCAGCCCAGCATTCTTTTCGTCGGAACCTGGACCGGGCGCAAACGAGGCTCCTTTCTGTTTGACACTTTCCGCCGCGCCGTCCTTCCGGACGTCCCCGACGCCACCCTGGTAATGGTAAGCGACCACGTGTCGGAGGCCTGTGCTGATCACCCCAACGTGGAGTACCGGGCCCGCCCCTCGGATGCAGAACTGGCGGCGCTCTACCGGGCGGCCTGGGTGTTCGCCTTCCCAAGTACGTACGAAGGCTTCGGGCTGCCGTACGTGGAGGCGATGGCCAGCGGCACGGCGGTGCTAAGCTCTCCCAACGACGGGGCACGCCATGTTCTGGCCGACGGCGCCACCGGCTGCATCGCCGAGGACCCCGATTTTGGACCGGCCCTCGTCGACCTCCTTCAATCCCCAGCCCGGCGCGAGGCCCTGGAGGCGCGCGGGCTGGACCGGGCCCAAACGTTTGCCTGGCCCGCCGTCGTCTCCGCCCACGAAGCCCATTACGCCGCGGCCCTGTCGGGCAACTCCGCGGCGACTCCGTCCTCTCCTTCTTCCGATGTCCACCATGAAACTGCTCGTCTGTAGTCATCCGTGCGTCACCCCGGTGAACCAGGCGTTCTTCGCCGAGGTGGAGCGCCAGACCGGGTGGGATCTCACGCTCGTGGTGCCTTCGTCCTGGAAGACCGAGTACGGCCCGCGCCAGGCCGAGCGGTGGCCCGCGTTTCGCGGCGACTTGTGCCCGATTCCCGTCCTGGGCTCCGGCAACATCCCGCTCCACGTGTACCGCGCAACCTTTCTTCGGCTTCTGCGCTCGGTGCAACCCGACGCCATTTACGTCCACAACGAGCCCTATGCCGCCTCCACGGCCCAACTGTGGCTGGCCAACCGCGCCACGCAAAACGTACCGATGGGGTTTTACTCGGCGCAAAACATCGTCAAGCAGTATCCGCCGCCGTTCCGATGGACCGAACAGGCCGTCTATCGGTCGGCTCAGTTTGCTTTTCCCTGTGCGGAGAGCGTTCGGGACACGCTTCGGGCCAAGGGCTACGCGGGCCCGGCGACTGTCCTCCCGCTTGGCGTGGACGCCACACTGTACGCCCCGGATCCTTCGACCCGTGCGCTCCGCGCCGAGCTGGCCGATGGCGCCGAGGTGCTCTTCGGATACGTCGGGCGCATCACGGAAGAAAAGGGCCTTCCCACTCTTCTTGACGCGCTGCACCAGGTGCCGGATGCCCTCAACTGGCGACTGGTGGTTCTTGGGACGGGGGACTGGGCGTCTGCCTTCGACCAGCGCGCCGCGGCCCTCGGCCTCACCGCCCGCATCACCCGCCTCGGCTACGTGGAACACACAGCGGTGCCCCGATACTACGCTGCCTTTGACCTCCTGGTGGTCCCGTCGGAGACGCAGCCTACCTGGAAGGAGCAGTTTGGGCGCGTGCTGGTCGAGTCGCTTGCCTGCGGGACGCCCGTCGTCGGCTCGTCCTCCGGCGAAATCCCAATCGTGGTGCGCCGCACCGGCGGCGGGCTCGTCTTTCCGGAAGGACAGGCCACTGCCCTGGCCAACCGGCTCACGACGCTGGCAACCGATCCCGAACAGCGGGCGGCCCTGGGCCGGACCGGACGGGAAAACGTCCGCACCGCATTCACGAATGAGGCCTTGGCCCGTCGGTTTGCCGACACCGTCGCGCAGACGGTCTCCCTCCCCGCTTAATGTCCATTTCTACCGGCACAGGCATGTTGCCTTCTCCCCCCACGCAGGCCCTCAACGTTCTCCAGCTCGGTATGGGTTGGCTCCCGGAACAGCCCGGAAATGGCCTGGATCGGATGTATCACAACCTGATCGACGCTCTTCCCGGGGCAGGCGTCGAGGTGCACGGCCTGGTGGCCGGCTCTCCTGCCGTCGCTCACACCACCGACGGGCGGGTGCGGGCGTTTGCCCCGGATACGGCCTCCCTCGTCTCTCGGCTCTCGGCCGTCCGGCGAGCGGCACGCGCGGCCCTTGCTGAACAAAACGTCGACCTGGTCGCCGCACACTTTGCCCTATATGCCGCCCCCATCCTGGATCTCCTCGACGACCGCCCACTCGTCGTGCACTTCCACGGGCCGTGGGCCCTCGAATCGGGAGCCGAAGGGGACTCTGGGCTGCGCACACGGGCGAAAAAGATGCTGGAACGCCTGGTGTACCGCCGCGCGACCCGCTGCATCGTGCTCTCGGACGCCTTCCGCGAGGTATTAACGCGCGAGTACCAGGTACCGGCCGACCGGATTGACCTCGTCCCGGGCGGTGTTGATGTGGATCGCTTTGACACGGGACGTTCCCGCTCTGCGGCCCGGCACCGGCTGGGGTGGCCCCGCGATCGTCCCATCGTTTTGTCGGTGCGGCGACTTACGCATCGGATGGGATTGGAGTCGCTCATTGATGCAATTGGTGCGATCCGAACCGCACATCCCGATGTCCTGCTCCACATCGCCGGGCAGGGCCCCCTGCGGGACGACCTCCAGCGCCGTGTGGACGCCGCCGGCCTTGCCAGCCACGTCCGGCTGCTCGGCTTTGTGCCGGACGCGGACCTGCCCCTGGCCTACCGCGCCGCCGACGTGTCCATCGTCCCAACGGTGGCCCTTGAAGGGTTTGGACTCATCACGATTGAGTCCCTCGCCGCCGGCACGCCCGTCCTTGTAACGCCGGTGGGCGGACTCCCCGAGGCCGTCTCCGGACTCGCGTCGTCGCTCGTCCTTGATGGGCATGAGCCCTCTGCTCTTGCAGCGGGCCTCCACAGTGCCCTCGCTCGTCCCGATCGTCTCCCTTCTGCCGCGGCCTGTCAGGACTATGCCCGACGCCACTTTAGCTGGTCCGCCGTGGCCCGCCGCACGCGCACTGTCTACGAAGCCGCCCGTTCATGAACCTCTCTGCATCCCCGCCTTCTTCTGCGATGCCTCGCATCCTGTTCGTCGACCAATCCGGACGGCTAGGCGGGGCCGAACTGTACCTGCTTGACGTGGCACGGGCCTACCGCGACACCAGCCGGGTCGTGCTCTTCGAAAACGGCCCCTTTGCGGACGCCCTCCGATCGGCCGATGTCCCAACGACCATTCTTGAACCGCCCGCTGCCGTGCGCCACGTGCGCAAGCACGACGGCCTCTGGGCCCTGCTGCGCGCCCTTCCCGGACTCGCCCAAACCGTGGCCCGCCTGGCCCGCCGCGCGCACGACTACGACCTTCTCTTCGCCAATACGCAAAAAGCCCTCCTCGTGGCCGGGCTTGCCGGCTGGTGGGCCGGCCGGCCTGTGATCTGGAACCTGCACGACCTGATCACCGCTGATCACTTCACCGGTCTGAACCGACGGGCCGCCGTCTGGGCCGCAAACGCATTTGCCACGCACGTCATTGCCAACTCGGAGGCCTCCCGACACGCATTCGAGGCCGCTGGGGGCCGCACCTCCACGTCGGTCGTCTACAACGGCATCGACCCATCGCCCTTCAAGGCGGTGTCGGCGTCCGACGGAGCCGCTCTCCGGGCGGAGATGGGCATTGGCCCGGATCCCCTCATCGGCCTCTTCGGGCGGCTGGCCCGGTGGAAAGGACAACACGTCCTGATCGAGGCCCTCGCATCCCTCCCATCGGCCCACGCCCTGCTGGTGGGGGATGCCCTCTTTGACGGCGATGAGGCCTACGGCCGTCAACTGCGTCGTCGCGTCGCCGCCCTCGGGCTGATGGATCGCGTCCATTTTCTTGGCTTTCGGGAGGACGTGCCGGCGCTGATGACCGCCTGCGACATCGTCGTGCATACGTCCGTGGCCCCGGAGCCCTTTGGCCGCGTGATTGTGGAGGGGATGCTGGCCGGATGCCCCGTCGTGGCCACGAACGCGGGAGGAGCTCTCGAAATCGTGGAGGACGGCCGGTCGGGCCGCCTCGTGCCGCCATCCGACCCGTCAGCCCTGCGTGGCGCCCTGGCGTCCCTTCTCCAGAACCCGGACGCTGCGGCGGCCCTCGCGGAGGCCGGACGAGCCCGGGCACGCGCGCTCTTTTCCCCGGATGCGATGCAGTCGGGCGTACGGGCGGCGGTGTCCCGCGTCCGTTCCCTCTACGAATCCGCGTCCGTGCCACGATGACCTGGAGAATGTTTCCCAACGCGCCCGTTTTCCATTCCGCTTTTGCCACCTCCCAAACTACACCGCCCCTGCTCCCCGCCCCACGCCCGATCCTACATCGCTTCTCAGGGCACACGCCTTGATTCAACCCCAATTCATAGGGTCCCTATTCTGAGAGCTTTCTACTTTCATGGGGCAATTCTGCGCATGACGCTCCGCGACAGAATAAAAAACCACACGTTGCGGGATCAGGGACAACTGGAAACGAAGACTTTTCTCACCCTGGGGCGCCAAAAACGGAAGATTTCTCATGTATGACGTTGCCCCGTACACCTTTACACAACACGCACGACATGGACTGAATCTACCGCCCCTTCCGAGGTCGCAACCGGCGGGGCCGATTCGTCGGACCCTCCGAGTCGCCTGGATCCACACTTGAGTCTGTGGTACAACGTTTGAGTTTGCGTCCACCTGCCCACCCCCGACGGATTTCTCCACCGGATTCTTCATCACGCTGTTGCCTTCAATGGCCCCCTGGTTCGTTTCCCTTGCTGCCGTCGTACTTGCCTTTTTGGCTGTCGCCGTCTTTCTGCGCACTCCCCTTTCCGCATTTTTTCGTGCGTCAAAAACGGGCCTCCGTCGAATCCTCTCGTCCGTCTCCTCGGCCCCGCCCCTGATTCTGCCCGCCCTGGCCCTCGCCCTTATTCTGGGCACGGCGGCATTTTCGTTCGGTCTCGTTGAGAGGACCACCGACACGGTGACGCTGCCGATTGAGGTCATGGGTCCCGACGGGTCCAGCGAGACAATTCAGCTGGATGTGTCCGATGCCTCCTCCGTCGACCATCTGTGGGTGAAGGCCTACTCGATTGGGTATCCCTACCACTACGCCGACATGCGAGGGTATTCGGTCGATAAGGCGTCCGTGCGCCTCAACAATGGTGACTGGGTGGATATCAACAACTCCACCGTTGCCTGCGAGGAGCCGGAAGCGAACGCTCGGTGCGTCGACGGCCCCATGCACACCATCCGGTTACGGCTGCCGATCGATCAACTCGGCTCGCTCGACGACGGTGCCAACGCCCTCACCTTCCGCTTCAACTACGCCCACCCCGACGGCGAGCTCGGCGATCCCTCCACCGGCTACCGCATTCTGGATCTGGAGCTGCGGGATGGGGCCGGCACCGATCAAATCGACGGGACGACGTTTCAGTGGGACGACCCAAGTTCGTGGACCGCTCCGGACGGATACGACAGCGACGCCGACATTAGTGAGGGGGCATCTCTCTGGAACGAGCGCGACGCGCTTGTTGACGGCTGGAACGGCGAGGAGATCTGGGCGTCCTGCGCCGACTGTCACGCAAAGGACGGGTACGACCTTCAGTACTTCGCTTTCTCGAACAAGTCCATTGTCGAGCGCTCCAGGTTTCATGACCTATCGGAAGCGGAAGGCAAAAAAATTGCGGCCTACATCCGGTCCATCGATATAAAGGGGACGGACGGTTCCATCATTGACCCTCCAGGACGCCCCTGGAACCCCCCGTATCAGCCCGGTCCCACCGCCGCCGCATCCCGGTCCGACACCGATGATCGCACGCAAGGCCAACCGTTTTCCGAATTGGACCCCGCGTACTGGGCAGCCGGCGCAGGCGTGAAATGGGCCTTGGACAGCGACGCCGAGATGAAAGACTTCCTGTTCCCCGACGGCATTGCGTACGAGGGCGACGTGCGCGTGGACCAGTCCCTCAATGTGCGCGAGCTACCCACGGCGGCCCAGATGCCCGACTGGAACGAGTGGCTCCCGGTGCATCACCCGATGGACGTGTGGGGCGACGAGTTTGCGTCGAGTGCCGTGTGGGACGCCTACCAGAACGAGGTGCCCGAACTGATCCAACAAGCCAAAGAGGGCAACCTGAAGAAAGCCGACCGGGCCGCCAAACTGCTTCACCACCACCTGCAAGCCTCGCCCGAGAAATTTCGGAATGTCTCCGTACCCGAGCCCTACGAATTTGAAGCCGCCGAGCTTTCTCGGATGCAGTGGGGCGCCGTGAAGACGTTTGAGACACTCCACGGCAATCATTTCGAAGACGATGCGCAGGCCATTTATGGTGACGGCGCGGAGCCCATGCAGTGGCTCTCCCGAAGTCGCATCCTGTTTGACCAGGCCCCGCACATCCAAGGTGCAGTCAAAGGCGACGAGTCGGGCATTATGGACACCTATCATGATGCGGCCTGGTACCACTTGCAAATGGTCGTGAACTCCGGGGCCGGAATTGCTACGGGCAGTTCTCCCGTAGACTGGAAGTACCATTACTCGCACCTTTCTGCCGCCAACGATGCCGGCGGGCCGCACGCCTGGCGCCTCGTCGCCTCCTACCTGCGCATCCTGCAGAACGCCAACGATCTGGGATCGGACTACTCCAAAACTGAGCCCGCCGGCTGGTACATGCGGCACACCACACCAACCGTCATGGAGCGCAGCCTCGGGCACTGGGCCAACGACGTGCTGCCTGCCCTGTCGGACGACGACTACCGCCGCACCCTCAACGTCACCCTACAGGCGCTCATGGATGGGCTGGAGGACACCGACTTCTCCGAGTGGAGCCGCGTGGGCCTTGACCAGCCAAAGGGCGACCGCCAGTATGGCCTTGAGCCGGAGAGCCACGATCCCCTGCACGTGAAAAACTACAGCAGTGACGAGGACCCGCTGGACCGTCCCCGCTGGCGATACGACGCAACCACCTACGCCGACCATTTTTGGACCTCCCTGGAATACTTCGGCGAATCGGGAGCGGCGTACTCCGTCCTGAACGACATGGCCTCGTGGGCCAACACGGCGTGGCCCAACGCCGACTGGACGGGACGAATTGAGCCCTACAAAGACAACCCTGAGATTGACGAGCCGGCGCCCCCCACCTCCTCGGTAACCCAAACCATCGAGCTCACCCCAGGGTGGAACGTCATTTCGAGCCGCGCACACCCCGATCCGGCCGATCTCGAATCGGTGTTCTCGGACGTGGCTGTCACCGTCGTCAAAAACGAAGACGATGAACGCTACATCCCGGACGACGACCAGAACCAGATTGGCAAATGGGATTCGTTGGCCGCCTACAAGGTGTACAC
>JAWOAQ010000023.1:0-21570 GCA_046498495.1 Salinibacter sp.
AAGACGAGGGACACGAGGAAATAGCTCGACACGGCAAATACGTCCCACAGCAGCGGGCTCTTAAACTGCGGCCACATCTCCATCTGGTTCGGAATCGGGAGCGTCCAGTAAATGGCCCAGACGCGTCCCACGTGGAACGTAGGAAAGATGAGGGCACACATCACGGCGAAGAGGGTCATGGCCTCCGCCGCCCGGTTAATGGAGGTGCGCCAGTGCTGGCGAAACAGAAACAGGATGGCCGAGATCAGCGTGCCCGCGTGCCCGATGCCAACCCAGAAGACAAAGTTAACAATCGGCCAGCCCCAACCCACCGGCTGGTTGTTGCCCCATACGCCGACGCCGTTCCAAATCTGATAGGCCAGCAAAGCCAGAAGCAGCAGGGTCCCGGACAAGGCCGTCCCAAAGGCGATATACCACGCCAGGGGAGCTTTTTTCTCCGTATGCCGCGACACCATCTCGGTGATGTCGTGGAACGAGAGGTTGCCTTTGATGAGGTGGTCCTCATCTCCGTGCGCCGACTCAGGGGCCGACGGGTCGGCCGGAATCGATTTGGATTCCTCTGTGTGCGCCACGAGCTTCTCGGGTTGGTTCTACAGGCGGAGCGTGGTGAGCTTGGGCTATGCGGGGACCTCCTCCAGGGCCTCCTCCAGCTGGGGATTGGGGTTCCGCACCAGCCCAAGGTAGGACAGGCGCGGCTTCGTGTTCAGGTACGACAGGAGTTCGTACCGGCGGGGATTCTTCTTCTCCGCCACCACATCGCTCTCGGGGTTATTCAGGTCTCCAAAGGTAATGGCATCGGTGGGACAGGCCTGCTGGCAGGCGGTCTCAACCTCGTTCGGCTGCAGGTCACGATCCTCATTGTCGGCCTGCTGCTGCGAGCCGCGGATGCGCTGTACGCACCAGGAGCACTTCTCCATCACGCCCCGCGATCGGACCGTGACATCCGGGTTTTGGGCCATCTGCACCTCGGTCGGAAGGGTGTTCGTCCAGTCGTAAAAGTTGAAGCGCCGCACCTTGTACGGACAGTTGTTGGCGCAGTACCGGGTCCCAATGCAGCGGTTGTAAATCATCTGGTTCGTGCCATCCGGGGAGTGCACGGTCGCCGCCACCGGACAGACCGATTCGCACGGTGCGTTCTCACAGTGCTGACACATGACCGGCTGGGTCATCATGTCTGGGTTGTCATCCTCATCCCCCTCGGTGACGTAGTACCGATCATTGCGAATCCAGTACATGTGTCGCCCGCGGCTGACCTCCTCCTTGCCAACCACCTGGACGTTGTTCTCACTCGTGCAGGCCACGACGCAGGCGTTGCACCCCGTACAGGTGTTCAGGTCAATCGACATTCCCCACTGGTTGCCGTAGTAGGGATTGTTTTTCATGGCCTCCTGGTCCTGCGGATGGTCGTCCTCCCACACCATCGGGTACTCTTGCTGGCGCTCCACACGCGTTTGTGCCTCGCTCTTCTCAGGCTCTACCTGTGTGCCTTCCGATCCATCGCTCAAAGTGTGGGCGTCCGATCCTGGGCCCGCCGCAAGGCCGTACGCCTCCGCGCTCTGGACCGTGCCGTCGCCCCCTGTGGCCGTTCCCCCTGCGGACTCCTCCTCGGAGGCGTCGCCCCCGTGGCCGTTTGCTCCCTCCTCGCCGCCGTGCTCATCGTCGTGTCCCAGGTGTGGGACATACGTCTGCTCGTCGTCAACAAAGTACGGATCCTCCCGAAACTCCTCGAGGGTGGCCCACCGCACGATGGGACGGCCCTGCATGGAGCCCTCCTCTTGTGTCGTCGCAATGAGGTAGCCGCTGTCCACTTTTTCGACCGATGCCCCCGTCGCAACGCGGCTGTCGAGGGGCCGGAGGGGCGCCACGTTCCCTCCCACCACGTCCGTGGGCTCGCCCGCCCCGTCCAGTCCGCCCGCAATGGGTCCGCCGTTGTACACGTCGACCTCGTCGGTAACATCCCAAAAAGGCGTGCTATACGATTCACGGGTTGTGGCGAGCGTCCGCCCGTAGCCCATCGATACGCCAATGGTGCCGTCCGGGTAGCCCGGTTGCACCCACACCGGAAGCTCAACGGTCTCGTCGTTGAGTGACAGTGCAATGCGGTCCGCATAGAAGCTGCCTTCGCTGTACTCCACCTCCACGCCCAGCTCGTCGGCCGTGGCCTGACTCATGAGGGCCACATTGTCCCAGACGATCTTGGTGATCGGGTGGGGCAGCTCCTGCATCCACGGGTTGTTCGCGAAGCGACCGTCCAGCAGCTTGGGATCGAGCCGGAAGACCACCTCCAGGTCGTCCGTTGCGTCCGGCCCCTCAACCGCAGGGACGTCTGCGGCTTCCACGGTCGCTGTTTCAAACTGGGTATCGTCGAGGTATCCGTCGTGGAGCGCCTGGCGCCACTTCGGCTCAAACGGCTCGGCGAGCTGGTCGCGCCACTGATCCCGGACCAGGTCGTACCCTGCCGCATCGACGCCTGTGGCAATCAGGTTCAGGACTTCAATTTCTGAGTGTGCGTCGTCGTAGAGGGGACGGATCAGAGGCTGAATGACCGAGAGGGTTCCGTCGTAGGCCCGCCCGTCGCCCCACTGTTCCAGATAGTGGGCCCGTGGCACGTGCCAGCGGCAGGCCCGGGCCGTCTCGTTTCGGAAGAGTCCCATATGAACCGTCTCCTCCACGGACTCAAGGGCCTCGTGGAAGCCCAGTTCGGCCGGCGCATCGTATACCGGGTTCACACCCAGCAAGAAGAGGGTGTCTACGTCCCCCTCCTGCATCGCCCCGGTTAGATCGGCCATGCTTGCCGCCTGGCTCGGCTCAGAATCGTCCGCCTCAAAGAGGGTTACCGTTGTGCCAAGGGCGCCGAGCTGCTGGTTGATCGCCATCGCCAGGGCGTGGACCTCGGGCGGCTGCGATTCGCCCGCCAGAACCACCCCACGCGCGCCGACCCGCTGAAGGTCGCGAGCCATCTCGCGGACATAGGCCTGCTCCCGATCGCTCCACGACACGTCCGGGGCGGAGCCCACCCCAAGCTCAGCGCCCAGGGCGGCGGCAAACGCCTGAATGCGACGGGCGGGAAGGGGCAGTCGATGGTCCGCCGTGCCCCCCGTAGTCGAGAACGTGCTCTCGACCGCGTACAGGCGACTCATTTCGTCGTCCGTGCTCTCCAGCCGCCGGCCGTCGGCAAACGCCTGCGTGTTGTGCAGAAAATCGCGGTGGCGTCCATCGAGGAAATCCGAGTCAAGGCTCACCATGACCTCGGCCTCGCCCAGGTTGTATCGGGGACGGAGGGGCCGGCCGAAGGCCTGCGCCGTGCCTCGTCGCACCGGATCGTCGCCCCCAGCGGCATACGTCACCCACCGGACGTTTGAGAACCGATCGCCAAGGCGCTCGCGGAGGGCCTGTACGGTGGGCGACGGCGATGCCTCCATCACAACGGCCACGGACCGGTCCTCGGCCTCATCCTCCAACCCGCGGCAGAAGGAAACAAAATCGTCCCACGATGCCTCCTCCCCGTCGCGCCGGACCGTGCGGCTCCGGTCCGGATCGTACACATTGAGCACCGAGGCCTGCTCGAACGGACTGGTCCCGCTCTGGCCCACCGGGTGATCGCCGTTGCCTTCGATCTTCGTCGGTCGCCCCTCGTGACTCTGGACCAGCACCGGGCGCAGAACATCTCGGAACGGCATGCCGGTGGCGTACCGCTTCGGAATGCCCGGCATTTGTCCCTCGGGCGCTCGCGCATACGGAAGAATCTTTTCCTCCGGACGACGGCACCCGGCAAGGCCCGCCATCGCCATGGCCGCCCCCATCAGCTGCAAAAACTGCCGACGAGAGGCCCCATCGGGCGGCTCACTGGCCCCCGGCCCAAATTCTGGATCCTCGCCCTCATCCTCGGACGCGCTGTTGCCGCGCTCCGCCGGATGGCGCCAGAATTGCACCCCCGACTCGTCGTCGCGGTCGGCCGTGTCTGAGTCAATAACGTCAAGCTCTATCATGCTACGCTGTGGCGTTGCGGGTAATAGGAGCGGCCCCAATCCGGACCGTGAACGGGACGGCAGTCGATCCGTCCCGAATCAATAGTGACAGGCTGAACAGTTGGTGGGCGGCTGGATGTTTTCGTCCCGGATGCGCTCCAGGTTTTGCTCCACAAAGTTCGCCGGCTGGGTGTACCCCATGGCCGTAATCTGGTCGTCGGGACGAAGATACAGTTCGGGTTGACGGTGGCACTCCAGACACCACCCCATGGACAACGGCTCAGCCTGATACACGCCCTCTTCTCCCATCTTGTCGATGCGCCCGTGACAGGTCTCACAGCCCACGCCCTTGTCGACGTGGGCGGCGTGGCTAAAGTGCGCGTAGTCGGGAAGGTGGTTCACCTTCGTCCACTGAATCGGCTCGTCCTCTGCCCAACTTTCGCGAACGTCCTGCAGCTTTGGCGAATCAGTCTTAATCTGATTGTGACAGTTCATGCAGGTCTGCGTCGGGGGCACATTGGCATGCTCCGAGTTGGCCACGTTGGTGTGGCAGTACTGGCAGTCCATGCCGAGCTTATCAACATGCAACTCGTGACTGTACGGCACGGGCTGGTCCGGCTGGTACCCCACCGTTGTGAACTCGGGTGAAAAATAGTACCACACGACGACGACCAACAGCACGCCTCCCAGCAGCGCCCCCACGAGGGACAAGACCGGCAGGGCATTGGCCTTTTTTGGAAAAATCTGCGGCATACGATGTTCGGGGTTCAGCGGGAAGCGATCGGCCCTCTCGGGCCCCTGATCGCACGTGGATTAGTGAAACAGCTCCCCCGGTGGTTCGCACTGGACACGCCCTCCTCGTAACAGCATAGTCGAATATACGACAGAGTCTCCACCAACCCAAAACCATCGCCCTCTTTAGGAGAAATCCCACTTGTTTTACGCCAAACCTTAACTATACGCACCATAAGCACGTTAGCACGCTGAGGCGTCCCACCCCGCGGAGTACGCGTGTGCTTTCGGTACACCCTGGCGAGCCTATCACGGGCTCAAATCGGGCCAAATCAGGTCGTTGGACGTTTTAAGCGGGCACACCGAACAAATGCAGGCCGGGCGGCGCCTGCCGCTGGCGTGTACGGCGGCCGACCACGTGGGACTCTGCCCGAACGACGAGGACAATAAATCAATCGGAGGTTCGCTCATATCGTTCACCTTCCACCGGATGCCGACGGGGAGCCATCTGCCCGGCATTGTCATTTCGATCTCCAATAACCATACTGTACGGGCGCAACGGGCATTTAATGAACTGACCCTTGGACATGGCCGACGACTACTTACTCGACTTTGAAAAGCCCCTCGTGGAGCTGGAAGAGAAGCTTGCCGAAATGCGTCAACTCAACGAGGAGACGCAGGAGGACCTCTCCCACGAAATTGACGCCTTGGAGTCCCGGGTCGAAGAACTGCGCACCTCGATCTACCGCAATTTGACCCGGTGGCAGCGCGTACAGATCGCCCGTCATCCAAAGCGGCCCTACACCCTCGACCATATCGACGCCTGGACGGAGGACTTCGTGGAATTGCATGGCGACCGCAAGTTTGGGGACGACCGGTCCATTGTCGGAGGCTTTGCGAGGTTTCGGGGCGCGCGGTACGGCTATCGAGATCGCACCGTAATGGTGATGGGGCACCAAAAAGGCCGGGACACGAAAGAGCGCAAGTACCGCCGCTTCGGCATGCCCAACCCGGAGGGATACCGGAAGGCCCTCCGCCTCATGGAGATGGCGGCCAAGTTTAACAAGCCCGTGGTCACGCTTCTTGACACGCCAGGGGCCTATCCGGGAATGGGGGCTGAGGAGCGGGGCCAGGCAGAGGCAATTGCCCGTACCCTCATGGAGATGGCCCGGCTTCCAGTTCCCATTGTGACGGTTGTTATTGGGGAAGGTGCCTCCGGGGGAGCCATCGGAATCGGCCTTGGCGACCGCATTCTCATGCTCGAAAACGCCTGGTACTCGGTCATTGCACCGGAGAGTTGCTCTCAGATTCTGTGGCGCTCGTGGGATCATAAAGAAGACGCGGCGCGCGCTCTGAAGCTCACGGCCAAGGACCTCGTTGAGGTTGACGTGATCGACGAGATTGTGGACGAGCCGGTGGGGGGCGCACACCGCGACCCCGAGGCCACCTATGATGCGGTGGGCGTGTCTATTGCAAATGCGCTTCAGGAGCTGGAGGACATCCCGTCTTCGTCCCTCCTCGATCAGCGACTGAAGAAATACGACGCCCTTGGGGCCTATGCAACCGCCGAGCCCATGACACAAGCCACTCCCTAACTGCTCCCCCATCGCTGTGCCCTACGAATACCAGTACGCCCACCGCGTGCGCTACCGCGAGTGCGACCCGATGGGTGTGGTGTACCATACGCATTACCTCGATTATTTCGAAGCCGGACGCACCGAAGCGCTTCGCAACCTGGGGGTGTCGTACCGGAGTCTCGAAGATCGAGGCATTATTATGCCCGTAACCGATGTGTCTGTGAAGTATCGTCGTCCCGCCCACTACGACGATGAACTGCTGGTGACGGTCCGGTTCGACGAGATGCCCTCTGTTCGCGTCCCCATCAACTATACTGTGCGACGCAAGGACGAGGACCCCGTGCTTGCAACGGGCCACACCACGCTCTGCTTTATGGATGCGGATCGGCGGCGCCCTACCTCGGCCCCGGAGGTCGTCCACACGGTCTTCGCGGACGCCCTCTCGTCCTGATTACCGTCTCTCGCAGCGCTGTCTCCTCCCGTGGCCATCCTCCTGTATCACGATCGATACCTCGACTACAACTTTGGGCCGGAGCATCCCTTCAGCCCCGTGCGGCAGGAAATGGTGCTAAGCCTGCTGGACGCACTGGACGTCCCTCTCAACATCGAGGCCCCTCCGGTTGCGCCCCGCGCAGAGGTACGGCGCGTCCATAGCCGCGCGTTTGTGGAGATGGTGGTGGCCGCGTCCGACGGCACACCGCCGCCCCGAGCCCGAGACTTCGGACTCGACACCGGGGATGTCCCGGTCTTCGACCACATGGATGCCGCCGCACGGGGGCTTGTGGGTGGCACGCTCCGCGGGGCTCAGCTCCTCGCGTCCGGCCACGCATCTCGCGTGCTGCAAATGGGGGGCGGCCTTCACCACGCCCGGGCCGATCAGGCTGCTGGCTTCTGCGTCTACAACGACCTGTCCGTTGCCATCGACCTGCTGCGCGACCACGACCTCCGGGTGGCGTACATCGACATCGACGTGCACCACGGCGACGGCGTGCAATGGCTTCATTACGACGACCCCGGCGTGCTCACCATCAGCCTGCACGAATCCGGCCAATACCTGTACCCCGGTACGGGCCACGTGGATGAGATTGGGGAAGGTGCCGGAAAAGGCACCGCCGTAAATGTGCCCCTGGCTCCCCACACCGAGTCGGATAGCTACCTGGACGCGTTTGAGCGCGTGGTCCCTTATGCCCTGAACCACTTTGGTCCCGACGTGCTCGTGGCCCAGTGCGGAGCCGATGCCCACTTTAGCGACCCACTGGCCGACCTTCTCCTCACCACGCAGGCGTACGAGGCCCTGTTTGAGCGCCTGTTTGCCCTGGCCGATGAACACACCTCCGGGCGCCTGCTCTGCACCTTCGGCGGCGGCTATCGACTGGATGCCGTCACACGAATCTGGACACTGCTTGCCCTTCTCGTGCAGGGCCATAAACGACCGACGGCCCTCCCGGACACGTGGATCGACCGCTGGCAGTCTCGCCTCGACGCCGCCCTCCCCCCCACCCTCCATGATTCCACGCCGTCACTTCGCGTCTCGCGCCGGGACGCCATCGCGGATCAAAATGAACGCACAAGCACGCAGGTGCTGGAGCTGCTCGCCCCGCACTGGTACTGAGGCCCACAGGGAAAACGGAACCCCTACCAGCCCTCGGCCCCTGGCAAAAACGCGTCCGCATCTGCCGAATCCGGACGCTCGACAATGTCCAACCGAACCGCCGCCACGCCATCGTCCGTCATGTTGAGCGACCGGGCCCCTTCCTTGGAAAGATCAATGATTCGTCCGCGCGCAAAGGGCCCCCGGTCGTTGATCGTCACAACGACGGACGGGGCCTCAGGCACGTCGGTCCGAGTGACTCGCACGCGTGTCCCAAACGGAAGGCGCCGATGGGCGGCCGTCCGGGCCGTGGGGTCGTAGGGCTCGCCGCTGGCGGTGGGCCGCCCCTCAAATTTATCCGCGTAGTAGCTGGCCTCGCCGCGCTGATACACGTCGTCCTCGGCCGATCGCCCAGTGGCCGCACACGACACACACGCAACCGTCACAAGGACCAACAGACCACGGAGACGCCACTGACGCAGCAGCCTCCGGAAGAGCGTGATCTTCTTTCGGGTCAAAACGGACAAACCGGAGCGGTCAGATAGAAAATACGGATTGGATTGGATCAGGCAGTACGCCCACTCCCTCGCATCGTTGCCTCCCTGGGTTCCCCCTCCCATGCCGGCCTACGACACCCTCATTCGCATCGACTTCCTCGCGGCCGTTGGGCTGCTGGTACTGGTGCCCCTCTTTTTGCTGGTGGTCTCCCTTTCCCGTCCTCGCGTCCGGGACCGCCTCCTCGCCTACTGGCGCGCCTCCGCCCTCCTCGGCATCACCGTGTACCTCTGGATCGGCGAACTCGCCATCGGGTTCGGGACCGGAGTGGCCGCCCGGGCCCTCATCCCCGTCGCCTTGTGGTGGGGGGACGGCCTCACACGATACTCGGGTCCCAGCGAGCCAGCGACTGACCAATGGCAAGGTACGCTGTTTCGCGGGTGGCGATGGATTGCATCCGTCTACTGCATCGGCGGCGTTCTCTGTACACTCCCCCTGCTCGCATGCGTGTGGGATCCGTCCTCGGCTGTGTGCAGCGCCTGGTATCGCCCTCCCCAGGAATACGCCCAACTCGTCCATCCATACACGCCCTGGTCCACCCTCGTGACGTATGGAAAAGCGGGGCTCGCCGTGTACATCGTCTACGGAGCGGCAACGGCCTATCGATTCGGGTCGAGGGACCCCCTCCACCCGGGCCCTGGCAACGGCCCCGATACGCCCTGACGTAACGGTGCCGCAAATCCCAATGAAAACGGTCCGGCGGATCTCCCTTTGCCTCGCGGACAGGGAACCGAAAAAATCAGGTTGCTTTAGACTCCCCTCGACTCAGGTCCTGATCCGTTTGCACGCATGCTGGGCACACTCGGTGAGTTCCTCATTCTCTTTGCCTTCGTGACCTGTGGCCTGTCGGCCCTGGGATTCTTTTGGGCGGCACGGGCCAGCACCCCGTCAACCGCCCATCCCTGGAAACGGGTCGGTCGGCTGTCATGGGCCGTGATGAGCCTGGCCGTCACCGGCGTGTCCGGGCTCCTCTGGTGGGCCATCCTGAACCACCAGTACCAGTACGCCTACGTTTACCAGAATTCGTCAAACGACCTTCCGCTCCACTACCTCTTCTCCACCTTCTGGGCGGGGCAGGAGGGGTCGTTTCTCCTGTGGATTCTGATGATGTGTGCCGTCGGCGGGACGCTCATTGCCTATGTGCAGCGAGAGTATGAGACGCCCGTGATGGCCGTGGTGGGCCTGTGCCAGCTTTTTCTGCTTTCGATGCTGATCGGGGTGCAGGCGGGTCCGGTGGAAATTGGGTCCTCTCCCTTTGCCACGCTGGCGGAGAAATTTACGGATGCGCCCATCTTCCAGCAAAATCCGGACTATATTCCAACGGACGGACAGGGCCTGAACGACCTGCTCCAAAATCCGTGGATGACGATTCACCCTCCGGTGCTGTTTATGGGGTTTTCGTCGATGGTTGTGCCGTTTGCATTTGCGATAGCGGCACTCTGGAAGAAGCGATACACCCAGTGGGTACGGCCGGCCCTGCCCTGGACCCTCGGCGCCGTGCTCCTCCTCGGCGTCGGCATCGCCATGGGCGGCTACTGGGCCTACGTCACCCTGTCGTTCGGCGGCTACTGGGCGTGGGACCCGGTGGAGAACTCCTCCCTCGTGCCCTGGCTGATGGGCATCGCCGCCTTTCACACCATGCTGGTGCAGAAAAAGAGCGGGTCGAGTCAGAAGGCGTCCCTCCTTCTCTCCATCGGGGCCTACGTGATGGTGATTTACTCGACCTTCCTCACCCGAAGCGGCATTCTCGGGGACGTGTCCGTTCACTCCTTCGTGGACCTCGGCCTTTATAATCAGCTGCTTCTCTGGATCCTTGCCGTTGGCGCCCTCGGCCTTGGGCTCTTCGTCTACCGCTACCGCGAGCTGCCGGTGCCCGACCGAGAGCCTCAGTTCCTCTCCCGGGAGTTCATGGTGCTCTGCGGGGCCACGCTCCTGACGGCCACGGCCGCCGTCATCATTCTTGGGACCAGCGCCCCCATCTTCGGTCAGATCTTCCGGGACAACCCGTCGGCGGTGCCGCAGGAGTTTTACAACCGATGGACGCTTCCGCTGGCCCTGGGCTTCGTCTTTCTGGCAGGGCTGGGCCAGCTGTTCTGGTGGCGCAAGATGAACGTGGCCACCGTCAATCAGGTGCTTTTGAAGCCGATCGTGTTCGCGACGGTAAGCACAATCGCGGTGCTGGTGCTCACGCCGTTTGCCGAGCAGACCATCATGCTACCGAGCGCCACGCCCAGCTCGCCCTCCACGGCCTCCGCCGGCCTGGTCAGCAGCCTATCCGACTTCTGGACGACGTATGGCCAGGCCTTGCAAATCTTACTCCTCTTGTTTGTCGGCTTCTTTTCCCTTTTCGGGAACGCCACCGTCTTGTGGCGCACGCTGCGGGGCAACCCGCGCATGGCCGGCGGCGCACTCACTCACGTCGGCTTTGCCCTGACCGTCCTTGGGGTCATTGCCTCCAGTGGCTTTGACCGGGCCCTGCCCCGTCTCGACGAGCCGCAGATGGCGGATGAGGAGCAGATGCCCCGCGAGAACTTCGTGGTTGCCAAAAGCGAAACCCGTGTTATCAACGGCTATCAGGTAACATACCGCGAGAAGACAACCACAGATCGGGACCGGGGTCAGTACATTCTCGATATTACAGACCCTCGCGGCCGCTCCTATACCCTGGAGCCAGTGGCCTACCAGGGGAGCAACGACCAGTGGTTTATGCACCCGGATGTGAAGACCTTCCTGGAAAAGGACGTGTTTGTCGCCGTCACACCCCAGGAAGCCACCGGGGCCGGCTCGGACGACCAATCCCCTGGTGGGGAATTCCAACTGTCTCGGGGTGACTCTACCACCCTCGGCGATCAGCAGTATGCTGTCGCATTCAAAGACTTCACGATGCTGAAGGGCCCTGGGGCCACGTCGTCGAGCGACGAACGGGTCCCCGACGATGCCCAGATGGCGGTGGGTGCCCAGATGGAAGTGACCGACCTTGAGACGCAGGAGACCCGGTCGCTCATGCCCATTTACGTGGTCATGGAAGACAACAGTCAGCAGTACATCGAGAATCAGATCGAGGACTGGGATTTCCGCCTGGCGTTCACGGAAATGAATGCCAGCAACGGCAAAGCGACATTTGCCGTGGAGGGGGTCGACGTGATGCCCGAGGAATGGGTGGTTGTCCAGGCCTATACAAAACCGCTCATTAGTCTGCTCTGGATTGGAATCATCGTCATGACGGTCGGCTTCGTCGTCTCCATCGGGCGCCGGGTCCAGGACATCCGATTTCAGCGCTGAGTCTGGCCGCCCCATCCCGCTCCTTTCGCCCCCCTCCCGTCATGCTGACTGTTCGCCACCACGTGGATGTGCCAGCACCGGTCGACGCGGTGTTTTCGTTCATGGACGAGCCGGCCCGCCAGGCAGATATCACCCCGAACCTATCTCAGTCCGAACTGATCGAACGGCTTCCCAACGGCGGCTCCCGCGCCCGGTACGTCTACACCATTCTGGGCCTGCCCTTTTCCGGGGAGGTCGTCGCCACCGATTACGAACCAGACGAGCGAATCATCTGGGCCCTCAGGGGCGACCTTCGAGGAACGATTCGATGGTACTTTTCTCCTCACGACGGCGGCACCCGGCTTACGTACGCCGCAACGTACGCCGTTCCCGGCCCCGCGGTCCTTCGGCCGCTCCTCACTCCCCTCGTGCGACGCTACAACGACCGCGAGGTCCGTCGGCTTCTAAAGGCCCTCCGGTATGGGTTCGCCGTATAACCTCCGCCTCTGTGCATAAAGTGTGAATACACCGGGAGCCAGCCCCCGTCGGAGACGGTGCTACCACGCCAGGAATTGGGCCGTTTATCTCCATTTACGGGTCATCCTTGGCTCAAAAGCGCCTGTTTCCTTATTAAATTGCTTTTGAAAGCGCTTCGGGCCCGCAGGTCCTTTGTTCCCAAATGGGGCGATCCGGTCTCTTCGGTGCATTTGACAACCACGGGTGCGCGCCTTTTCGTAGGGGCAGCTTAAGCGAACGGATTTCCCACCAGAGATGGACTTCGCATTCGCGTCCCCTTCTCAGCCGGCAGTGTCCGTGGCCCAGCGCCACACGTGGACTCGTGTATCGGAGGGCAAGGCCGGACCGTTCGCAGCGAATGGGATTGCCGCACCGGGACGGGCCTCCATTATCTCCGCGATTTTGGAGCTCGTCCTTCTTCTTATTCTTGCGATTCTTCCGGGTTAACATCCAGCGGCCAATCCCTTCCACTCGATGACTCCAGGTATCGTGCGACGCTGAGGGGATTGGCCCCTCACCGACGCCCCCGATGCCTGATATCCCCTTTTCTGTCATCGCGACTGATCTTTCGCTCCCCCTGCGGGACCCGTATGTCGCTTTGTCCTTCGGGCCCTTTTCAGGCATTGGATTCACCGGGCGCATCCCTCGGGCGCCCGTGCCGCGCTAATCCAGTACCCTGTTTTCCCCACACCTAGCCCCCTACCCCCCAATGCCGACGGATACAGTGAAGTCCCCCAACCGGTCGTCTACCACCAATGGCGCCTCGGACGCCCCTTCCCTTACCGGCGCAGAGATCTTCGTCCGCTCGCTCGAAGCAGAAGGCGTTGATCGCGTCTTCGGTCATCCCGGCGGCGCGGTGATTAAGATTTACGACGCGATGGAGCAAATCCAGCCCGCCTACGACCACGTGCTCGTTCGGCACGAGCAGGGAGGGACCCACGCGGCCGAAGGATATGCCAAGGCCACGGGTCGCGTCGGCACTGTGCTGGTCACCAGCGGCCCCGGCGCCACCAACACCGTCACCGGCATTGCCGACGCGTACCTCGACTCCGTCCCCATCGTCGTCTTCACGGGCCAGGTGCCCACGCACCTGATCGGCAACGACAGTTTCCAGGAGACGGACACGACCGGCGTTACGCGCAGCATTACGAAGCACAACTTCCTCGTGCGCGACGTGGCGGACCTGGCGCCCACCATCAAAAAGGCCTATCACATTGCCCGCACAGGGCGGCCCGGGCCCGTGGTGGTCGACATTCCGAAGGACGTGCAGATGGACGAAACGACCTTCTTCTACCCGGACGAGCCGGACCTCCCCGGCTACTCGGTGCCGGGCAAGAGCAGCCCGAAGCAGGCCGATCGCGCCGCCCGGATGATTCAGGAGGCCGAGAAGCCGCTCCTCTACGTCGGCGGCGGCACCATCAACGCCGACGCGCCCGAGGTCCTCACGAAGCTTGCGCACAAGACGAACATTCCTGTCACCACCACCCTGCACGGCCTCGGGGCCTTTCCGGAAACGGATGACCTAGCGCTCGGGTGGCTCGGCATGCACGGCTTCTACCACACCAACATGGCCGTGCAAAACGCTGACCTCATCGTTGCCTGCGGGGCCCGGTTCGACGATCGGGTCACCGGCAAGGTCGACGCCTGGGCCCCCAATGCGGAAATCATCCACATTGACATCGATCCCTCCTGCGTCTCCAAAAACGTGTACGCCGACTGTGCCCTTATCGGCGACGCGCAAAAGGTGCTGGAGCAGTTGCTCCCCCGCGTGGAGCCGAAGGACACCACCGACTGGCTCGCGCAGATCGACGAATGGCGCGAGGAGTGCCCGCCCTATCAGTACGACGCGCCCGCCGGCGATCAGATTTCTCCGCAGTTCGTCGTGGAGCAGCTCTACGAAAAAACGAAGGGCGACGCCGTGATGGTGACCGACGTGGGGCAACACCAGATGTGGGTCTGCCAGCACTACAAGTTTGGCCACACCCGGTCCCACATCAGCTCCGGCGGCCTCGGCACCATGGGCTTCGGCTTTCCCGCGGCCATGGGCGCGGCCTTCGGCATGCGCGAAGGCCGCGATCTGCCCGTCGTGTGCGTCACGGGCGACGGCGGATTCGTGATGAACGGCCAGGAACTGAGCGTGGCGGCCGCTCACGGCCTGCCCATCAAGGTGGCCGTTATCAACAACAACTACCTCGGGATGGTGCGGCAGTGGCAGTCCCTCTTCCACGAGGACCGCTTCAGCCACACCGACCTGAAGCCCACGAACCCCGACTTCGTGAAGCTCGCCGAGGCCCACCACTGCGCCGGCCTGCGCGCCACTTCGCCCGACGAGGTCGCAGGCGTCCTTGAGGAGGCCTGGGCAATCGATGACCGGCCCGTGGTCATGGACTTTCAGGTGCCAAAGGAGGAGATGGTCTTCCCCATGGTCCCGTCCGGCGCCGCCAGCGACGACATGCTCACGGAGATGTTCAACAAAGAGAAGATGGCGGACAAGTGATGCGTGAAGAGTGATGCGTGAAGAGTGATGCGTGAGAAGTGAGGCAAATGCCGATTACGATTCACGCGTCACGCCTCACGTTTCACTCCGTCTCCCGTGAGCCTCCCCGCTTTGAATCAACTAGTACATTCCCATGTCCGAAGAAACCCTCACCCGCCAGCAAATCCGCCGCAAACGAAAGTTCGGCGAACCGATCCTCCCGGAAGAAGAGGACGAGGCCGAGCAGGAAAACCGGCACATCATTGCCGTGACGCTCGAAAACACGATCGGCGCCCTCAACCGCGTCACCAACCTCTTCTCCGCCCGCGGCTTTAACCTCGAAAGTGTAGCCGTCGGCGAGACGGACGACCCCGACACGGCCCGGCTTACGCTCGTAACGGTGGGCAACGATCGCATCGTGGCCCAGATCACGCGCCAGCTCGACAACCTCGTCAACACCTACGACGTCACCGATCTGACCGACGCTGCGCACGTGGAGCGCGAGCTGTGCCTGCTGAAGGTACGGTACACGTCTGAGACGCGGTCGGAGGTGCTGGACATCAAGGACATTTTCCGGGGCCGCGTCGTCAACGTGACGCCCGAAACGATGGTCTTGGAGGTCACCGGCCCCACGAAAAAGATCAACGCCTTCGTGGGCATGATGGAAGAGCACGGCATCGAAGAAGTCGCTCGCAGTGGCCAGGTGGCCATGCACCGCGACCTGGAGTACGAAGCCCCCAACCCGCTGGCCTCCGGCGACGCCGACCCGCCCAAAAACGGCTCCCCGAACACCGAGTGAGCACGGACATCCGTCTTGATCACGATTCACGCATTACGCAATACGCGCCCTGAGTGCAACGAAGAAGTGCCCTTGGGGTGAAATACGCAACATCCGGCAGTGACGAGCACTCCGGGTCGATGATTTCCTCCACCGTCAACCAACGCTCCCTATGAACGTCCACTACGACGCCGATCCCTCCCTCATCCGCGACAAACAGGTCGCCGTCATCGGCTACGGCAGCCAGGGCCACGCCCACGCGCTGAACCTGCACGACAGCGGCATCGACGTGGCCGTCGGCCTGCGCCCCGGCTCCTCGTCCCGTCCGAAGGCCGAGCAGCAGGGCCTCACGGTCTTGAGCATCGACGAGGCCGCCGCGTGGGGCGATGTGGTCATGCTGCTCATCCCCGACCAGCACCAGAAGGATGTCTATGAGGAGAAGATTGAAGCCCACATGACGCCGGGCACGGCCCTCGGCTTCGGGCACGGCTTCAATGTGCACTACGGCCGCATTGCCCCGCCGGACGGCGTGGACGTGTTCATGGTGGCGCCCAAATCGCCCGGCCACCTCGTGCGCCGCACCTACACGGAGGGCAGCGGCGTGCCCTGTCTCGCCGCGGTTGCCCAGGACGCGTCCGGCCACGCCATGGCCCTGGCCGTGAGCTACGCCGACGCCATCGGCGGCACCCACGCCGGCGTCATCGAAACCACCTTCAAGGACGAGACCGAAACGGACCTCTTTGGCGAACAGGCCGTGCTGTGCGGCGGCTCGCAGGCCCTCATCCAGGCCGGGTTCGAAACGCTCGTGGACGCCGGCTACCCCGAAGAGCTGGCCTACTTCGAGTGCCTCCACGAGCTCAAGCTCATCGTAGACCTCTACTATGAGGGCGGCCTCGAATACATGAACTACTCGGTGAGCGACACGGCCGAGTACGGCAATCACACCCGTGGCCCCCGCGTGATCGACGAGGCCGTGCGGGACGAGATGAAAACCATCCTCGACGAAATCCAGTCCGGCGACTTTGCCGAGGAGTGGATTGAGGAGTACGAGCAGGGCGCGACCCGGCTCCAGCAGGAGCGCGAGGCCTTGAAGAAGCACCCGATCGAACAGGTCGGCACGAAGCTGCGCGGCATGATGCCGTGGCTGGATGGGGGCGATGCCTCCGAAAACGGCGAAGCAACGAACGAAGCGGAGGCAGCGTCGACGACGGAATCGGCCTAATTCGGTATGGAAGTATGGATGTATGGAGGTGTGTAGGTGGCGGTCTTGTGCCACGTGCCGACCGCCACCGGTCACTTCCATACGTCCACACATCCACACTTACACTCCTTGCAGCATAAACATATGTCGACGACGAAAACCTACGAAATTGCCTGGCTGCCCGGGGACGGCATCGGCCCAGAGGTGACGCGCGAGGCGCTCCGCGTGCTGGAGGCCGTGGCGTCCACCCACGGCTTTGCCCTCTCTGCGGAGGAGCACCTGATGGGCGGGGCTGCCCTCGACGAAACGGGCCGGCCCCTCCCCGCCTCCACTCGCACGGCCTGCGAGGAGAGCGACGCCGTCCTGCTCGGCGCCGTGGGCGGCCCGAAATGGGACGACACAACCGGGGACCAGCGGCCCGAGAGCGGGCTCCTTGCCCTGCGAAAAGCCCTCGGCGTCTTCGCCAACCTGCGCCCGGTGGTCGTGCCGGAGGCCCTGGCCGACGCCTCTCCCCTCCGCCCCGACCGCGTGGCGAACACCGACATCCTCTTCGTCCGCGAGCTGACCGGCGGCATCTACTTTGGCACCCCCGAAGGCCGAACCGACGAGGAAACCGTCAGCACCATGGCCTACACCGACCCGGAAATTGAGCGCATCGCTCACGTGGCCTTCCAGCGCGCCCAGCGCCGAAACGGGCACGTGACCTCCGTCGACAAGGCCAACGTACTGGCGGTCTCGGAACGGTGGCGCGCCGTGGTGACCAACGTACAGGACAAACACTATCCCGACGTGGAGCTGCGCCACCTGTACGTCGACAACGCCGCGATGCAGGTCGTTCGCGACCCACGCCAGTTCGACGTCGTGCTCACCGGAAACCTCTTCGGAGACATTCTTTCGGACCTCGCCGCCGCCCTGCCCGGCTCGCTGGGCCTGCTGCCCTCCGCCAGCGTGGGCGGCGCCGTCGGCCTCTTCGAACCCGTCCACGGCAGTGCCCCCGACATCGCCGGGACCGACCAGGCCAATCCCATCGCCGCCATCCTCAGTAGTGCCCTTCTGCTCGACGAACTTGACGAGCCCGACGCCGCCGATGCCATCCGCCACGGCGTAGATGCAACCCTGGAGGCCGGTTTCCGCACCGGCGACCTCGCTGCCAACGAAGACGCCGTCTCGACCTCCGCGTTCGGACGTGAAGTCGCCACCCGCGCCACCAAGCACGCCCACCAGAATGCCTCGGCCTCCCTCCCATGACATGAAACGGACTCCGAGATTCGAAACGGCCTATGCTTTTGCACACGGCTTCCCTTCGACCTTGAAGAAATCGGCGTCTCGGAGATTCGGAGGCCGAATCGACCGAAATTCGGCATGTTCGAGCGTCCCGACAACGGTCGGGACGTGAGTTTGCCGAATTTCAGCGCCCCGACCGCAGGGAGGAAGTAGTCCTCGGGCTGTGGAGGCCGAAGAGTCTCAGCCGATTTCTTCATAGCCGTGATCTTTTTCGTGCATTTTTGGATCCAGCCAAAAATGCACACCACGAAAAGAATGAGCCTGCAAACCTTCGCTCCTGCCTGCAACACGGACGAACGAGAACGGACACAGCCCCAGAACCAAAACCAAGTCCGGTTGCCACATGAGATACGTCCCTCCACTTAACGGCCCACCCCTCGCCCTAAAGGCCATCGGGGTTCGCGGCCGCATGAGCCTGCGCCTTACCGAGCGTCCGGATGCGGGTGCGTGAGGTCGACGCTGCATCCGGACGCCCCTCCGAGCTGATGTCTGCACCGCTTTCCGACGACCCAAACCGAGCTCCTGACCCAACTTATGAGCGACCCCGTAACGATCTTCGACACCACCCTGCGCGACGGCGAGCAAGCCCCCGGCGCGTCCATGACCGTCCCCGAAAAGGTCCGCATTGCCGAGCAGCTTGCCACGCTGGGCGTGGACGTGATCGAGGCCGGCTTCCCCGTGTCCTCTCCCGCCCAGACCGAAGCGGTTGAGCGGATCGTGGCGGAGGTGGACGGCCCGGTGACCTGTGCCCTCGCCCGGACGGTCGAGACCGACCTTGAAGCCGCCGGCGACGCCCTCGCGGGCGGCACCGACACCCGGCTCCACACCTTCATCGCCACGAGCGACGTGCACATCGAGGCCAAGTTCGACAAGCTCGGCGACACGATGGCCGAGAAGCGGCAGGCCATCATCGAGCGCGCCGTCGCGGCGATCGAGCAGGCCCTCACCTACACCGACGACGTCGAGTTTAGCGCCGAGGACGCCGGCCGCACCGATCCCGGCTTTCTGCGCGAGGTCGTGCAGGCCGCCGCCGAGGCGGGCGCAACGACGATAAACATCCCCGACACCACCGGCTACTGCACCCCGGACGAATACGCCGACCTCCTGTCGACCGCCCGCGACTGCCTGCCCGACCCGGACACCGTCGTTCTCTCAACCCACTGCCACGACGACCTGGGCCTGGCCACCGCCAACACGCTGGCCGGCGTACAGGCCGGGGCCCGACAGGTCGAGTGCACCATCAACGGCATCGGCGAACGGGCCGGCAACGCCGCCCTCGAAGAAATCGTGATGGCCCTTTCGGTCCGCAGCGACCAGTTCGACGTGCACACGGCCGTGCAACCCAACCATCTGACGAGCACAAGCCAGATGGTGTCCGCCGCCACGGGCTTCCCCGTACAGCCGAACAAGGCCATCGTGGGCAGCAATGCCTTCAGCCATGAGGCCGGCATCCACCAGCACGGCGTGCTCACGGAGCGGACCACCTACGAAATCATGTCCGCCGAGGACGTGGGACAGGCCACCGAGCAAATCCGCCTCGGACGACACTCCGGGCGGCACGGCCTCTTCAACCGGCTCGACACTCTGGGCTACGACGTGCCCGACGAACAGCGATCCACGGTGTATAATCGCTTTCTGGACCTCGCCGACCGCAAGAAGGAAATCTTCGACGAGGACCTGGAGCGCATGATGGAAGACGGGGGCGACGCCGACTCCGCGGTTCCCTCGAACGGAGCACTCCCGAACGGGGAGACGCACGAGGCCTCGCCCGCCTATCGGCTCGATCACCTTTCCGTTCGGATCAGCACGGACGAGGACACGGAGGTTCACGTTCGGGTGCGGCGTCACGACGGCTCCACACGGGAAGAGGCGGCCACCGGAGACGGTCCCGTCGACGCCCTCTACCGCGCCCTCGACCGTGCCGTCGACCGGCCCCACACGCTGGTCGAATATGCGATCCATTCCATCTCGGAAGGCGCCGACGCCCAGGGCGAAGTCGAGGTGCGCATCCGCTACGGCGAGAATCAGTACGCGGGCCGGGCCCGCAACACGGATGTCATCCGTGCCTCCGCCGACGCCTACGTCGACGCCCTCAACCGCCTCGCCGTCGCCCAATCCAACGCCGAATCCGTCGAATTCGCCCAGAACGGCATCATGAGTGCGTTTGAATAGTGCGTATTTCGTATTGCGTGGATGGAGAGAGCACAAAATACGCAATACGAAATACGGGCCATCAGCACGCCTGTCTTCACAATTTCCCCCTACCGAACACGCCACCTTCCCTAATGTCCACCGGCACCCTCTACGACAAGGTTTGGGACCAGCACACGGTCCGCGAGCTTCCCACCGGCGAAACACAGCTGTTCGTGGGCCTGCACCTGATCCACGAGGTAACGAGCCCGCAGGCCTTTGGTATGCTCGAGGAGCGCGACTTGGACGTGGCCTTTCCCGAGCGCACCTACGCCACCACCGACCACATCATCCCCACCGCCGACCTGGAGCGCCCCTTCGGTGACGACCAGGCGGAGACGATGCTGCAGGTGCTTGAGCAGAACACAGAGGCGTACGACATTACCTTCTTCGATCCGGACTCCGGGGCACAGGGCATTGTGCACGTGGTGGGCCCGGAGCAGGGCCTTACCCAGCCGGGCATGACCATCGTCTGCGGCGACTCGCATACCAGCACGCACGGTGCCTTCGGCAATCTCGGATTTGGCATCGGAACGAGCCAGATCCGCGACGTGCTGGCGACGCAGTGCATCGCAATGGAGAAGCAGGACGTGCGGCGCATTCAGGTCAACGGCTCGCTTGGGGACGGTGTGTACGCCAAAGACATCATTCTCAAGATCATCGGCGAGCTCGGCGTGGAGGGCGGCATCGGGTACGTCTACGAGTACGGCGGCCCCGCCATCGAGGCCCTTAGCATGGAGGGCCGGATGTCGATCTGCAACATGAGCGTAGAAGGCGGTGCCCGTGCGGGCTACGTCAACCCCGATCTCACGACGTTCGAGTACATGAAGGGCCGGCCGCACGCCCCGAGCGGGGCCGCCTGGGAGCGGGCCGTCGACTGCTGGCAGGACATTCAGTCCGACCCGGACGCGACCTACGACGATACGGTCACGTTCGATGGCTCTGCCATCGAGCCGATGGTGACGTGGGGCATCACGCCCGGGCAGGCCATCGGCATCTCGGAGCCCATCCCCGACCCGGACACGATGGCTTCGGGCGACAAAGCCACGGCCAAGAAGGCCCTCACCCACATGGACCTGCAGCCCGGTCGCACGATGGAGGGGGTGGAGATCGACGTGGCGTTCCTCGGCTCCTGCACCAACGCACGCATCACCGACCTCCGGGAGGCCGCTTCGCTCCTGGAGCGGCTGGACCGCCCGGTGGCCGACGACGTGCGGGCCATGGTGGTTCCCGGCTCTCAGGGCGTGAAAAAGCAGGCCGAAGACGAGGGCCTGGCCGACATTTTCCGGGCCGCCGGGTTCGACTGGCGCGGCGCCGGGTGCTCCATGTGCCTGGGCATGAACGAAGACCAGCTCCAGGGCCGCGAGCTCTGCGCGTCCTCCTCAAACCGCAACTTCATCGGCCGCCAGGGCAGCAAGGACGGCCGCACGGTGCTCATGAG
>JAWOAQ010000041.1:0-35756 GCA_046498495.1 Salinibacter sp.
CTGTTGTGAAGACCAACCGCCTGGTCGTCGTCGACGAGAGCAACCCCTTCACGAGCGTGGCCGCAGAGATCACGCATCAGGTGCAGGACCGTGCCTTCGACTACCTCGACGCGCCCATCCTGCGCGTTACGGCGCCCGACACGCCCGCGCCGTACGCCCCCAATCTGATGGACGCGTACATGCCGGGTGCCGACGAGACGGTCGACAAGTGCCTGCAGGTGATGTACGCCAAATGATTGTGGATTTTGGACTTTGGATTTTGGATGGTCTCCGAAGTTCAGAGCTCCGCTTTTCCTCTCGAAAATCCAAACCCAAAAATCTAAAATCGTAACATGGCGACGCCAATTGAAATGCCGAAGCTCAGTGACACCATGGAAGAGGGGGTGCTCTCTGCCTGGCTGGTGGACGAGGGCGATTCGGTGGCTGCCGGCGACATTCTCGCACAGGTGGAGACGGACAAGGCCACCATGGATCTGGAGGCGTTTGATGAAGGCGTGCTTCTGAAGAAAGTGATCGATGAGGGCGAGGCCGTGCCCATTGGGCAACTCATTGCCGTAATTGGAGAGGCGGACGAGGACATCTCGGATCTCCTGGGAGAGACCGGCGGGGACGGCGCGTCCGAGGCGGCCGCCGATGAGGGGGCGGAGACGGCGGAGGACGACGACGCACAGGAGCCTGATGAGGTGGAGGAAACGCCCCCGGAGGCCGAGGTCGTGGAGGAGCCGTCCGGGGACGGGCAGTTCCGCGAGCGCACCCCCGAGCCGGTGCCCGCCGGCACTGACGCTGAAGGTCGTCGTCTCAAAGCGTCGCCGTTGGCCCGTCGCATCGCGCAGGAGCACGACGTCGAACTCGCCCGCGTGGAGGGCTCTGGGCCGGAGGGCCGCATCATCCGCCGGGATGTGGAGGCGTTCGTTGAAGAGCAGGCACAGGCGCCGGTCCGCGATCCGGGCGCGCGCGAGGACCGGTCCCCCGAACCCGCTCCGCAACCCGCCGTGGAGGCGCCGACCTACGACATGCCCGAGGACGAGGCCACGTACGAGAGCGAAGACATTTCGCAAATGCGAAAGACCATCGCGCGACGCCTTTCGCAGAGCAAGTACTCGTCGCCTCACTTCTACCTGACTGTCGACATCGACGTAGAGCAGGCGGTGGATCTCCGAGAAGACCTGAATGAGCTGGCAGAGGAGCAGGACCGGGCCAAAATTTCGTTCAATGACCTTATCACGAAGGCCTGCGCCCTGGCCCTGAACGACCACCCGTACGTCAACGCCGCCTATCTCCCCAACGAGGGCGAAATCCGTAAGTACAACCGCGTGCACATGGGTATCGCCGTGGCGATCGACGAGGGACTCATCACGCCCGTCGTGCGCGACGCGGACCGCAAGGGCCTCACCGAAATTGCCCGCGAGACGCGTGAGCTGGCCGAGCGTGCGCGCACCCGCGACCTGGAGCCGGAGGAGTTTGAGGGCGCGACCTTCACCACGAGCAACCTCGGGATGTTCGGCATCGAGGAGTTCACCGCCATCATCAACCCGCCCAACGCGGCCATCCTGGCGATCGGCGAGATCCGCGACACGCCCGTCGTGGAGGACGGCGAGGTGGTGCCGGGCAAGCGGATGAAGGTGACGCTTTCTTGCGATCATCGGGTCGTGGATGGAGCCCTCGGCGCCCAGTTCCTCGACAGCGTCCGGTCGTACCTCGAGGAGCCAATGAACCTGTTGCTTTGATGCGTTGCGCGGGGGAGCGTTGAGCGTTCAACGTTCTCTTGTTCAGCGCTTTGTCATGACGATTGCACACATCTCTGATCTCCACTTCGGGCGCATCGCACACCCCGGCATTGTGGATGCGTTGGTAGAAGAGACCAACGCATCGGAGGTGGACCTGGTGGTCTTAAGCGGTGATCTCACGCAGCGGGCCCGACCGCGCGAGTTTGAGGCTGCGCAAGACCTGTTGGCCGCCCTCGATCCTCCTGCGCTCGTGGTGCCCGGCAATCACGACGTGTATCCATTGTGGCGGCCGGTTCGACGGCTCTGGACCCCCCTCCGGCGCTACAAGCAGGCCATCACGGACGATCTTGCGCCCTCGTTTGAGGCCGACGGCGTGGCCGTGCTCGGCATTGCGACGGCCCATGGTGCTACCATCAAGGGCGGACGCATCACTGATGAGGACCGCGCCGCGATCCGCGACTATTTTGCCGACGCGCCTGGCCCTGCATTCCGCGTTCTGGTGCTTCATCACCACCTCACCAAAATCCGGGCCATCGGGCCGCACGACGTCGCCCGGCAGGCGCGCAAGACGCTCGACGCTGCGGCGGCGGCCGGCGTGCACCTCATCCTCTGTGGTCACCTCCACGTCTCGCACGTTGAGACGCTTGCGGTGGATCACCACCGCATCGTTGTCGCCAGCGCGGGCACGGCCACCAGCAATCGTTGGCGCGAGCCCACGGGGGCAGTCAACTTCTATAATCGCATCACGATCGCGCCGGACGCCTTCGAGATTGAGGAACGGCGCTTCGTGCCCGACACGAACCAGTTCGTCCGTGACGGGGGGACGCGGTTTGACCGTGGGGCCTAAGGGCGTGTTACGCCAAGGCCGACTCCCGGCCCGAGTCTCGCACAACATGCAGGTCGACTCCGTCTGGGTCACCAGCTGGTGAATAACCGAAATCTTAGGCTCCGGCTGCAGGCCAAAGATGTTGAGGTCGGCCTGGGGGGCGTGTTCTACATAGTCGGAGAAGGGCACCGGGGCCACGGGGGCTGTGGCGTTGGGACAGCGCCCGAGGTTGCCAATCTCCATCGCAAGGCACCAGCCGGCGCTCACGTACGCGCTGCCGTACAGCAGGATAAACGTGCAAATGTCCACGAGGAAAGCGGGATGCTCGGGAAAGAGGTAGAGCCCCCCTCCCGGAACCCAAAGATATACATCGTGACCGCGAGGGCCAGCGACAGGTAGCGCGGAATCCCAACGCTGCCTCCGATTTCCAGCCCAGCGACTGTGCAATCACGGCGTAGGCGGCGCGCGCCGGACCCCGACACTGCCCCCCACTCGCGGAGGAAAGGGTTGGAGGACGGGGCATAGAACCCAATTTCAAATCAGTCGTGCGGAACGCGGCTGCCAGCGAGGGGCGGATCCGTGGAATCCCGTTCAAAAGGTAGAAAATGCGAACACCTCGCAGAACAGGGCCGTTCTCCCTCTTTGGAACGTCCCGGCCCATCGCCGGGCCCACTGCGATTCATCATTGAGCCGCCCACGGGATGGCGCCGACGCAGACGACTGAAATCAACCAGCTTCTCAGCCCGGAGCGCATCCGTATCGGGCTGCCGGGCACGTCGAAGGAGAGCGTGATTGACGCCCTGGTGGACCTGCTGGAGGGGCACGAGGCGGTCGACCGACTGGAGGCGGTCCGTACCGCCATCTTCGAACGGGAGAACATGATGTCCACCGGGGTAGGCAAAGGTCTGGGCTTGCCCCACGCCAAGACGGACGCCGTCACGGAAACGGTGGCATCGTTTGCCACGGCGGCCGAGCCGATCGACTTTGGGGCGATTGACGACGTCCCGGTGCAGCTGCTGCTCTTGCTTGTTGGGCCCGAGGCTCACAAGTCCCAGCACATCAAGATCCTGGGGCGCATTTCCCGCCTCGTAAGCCGCGACGGGCTTCGCGAGCGCCTGCTGCGGGCTGAGACCCCTGATGTCGTCATTGAAACCCTCCGCGAGGGCGAACTCGCCCTCCGCCGATGAGTCGCCGAGTTGGCGTTTACGTATTTGCTCCGATCCACCAACCCACCACTCCGTGAGTACATTTCAAAACATCAAGGGGACTTTCGACATTCTGCCGGAGCCGTATTCGGATGACGGCGGCACCCGCGTGGCCCCGAGCGCAGAGTGGCGCTTCGTCGAGCGGACCGTGCGCAGCGTCCTGGAGTGCCACAACTTCGACGAAATCCGAACCCCCATCCTGGAACCGACCGACCTGGTGGCCCGCGGAGTGGGGGAGGCGACCGACATCGTGCAGAAAGAGATGTTTGCCTTTGAGCGGTCCGGCACGCAGTACGTCCTCCGGCCGGAGGTGACCGCCCCGGTGATGCGGTCCTTTCTTCAGCACCATCTCGACCAGCGCGGCGGGGTGCAAAAGCTCTACTACATCGGGCCGTGTTTCCGAGCCGAGCAGCCGCAGAAAGGGCGCTACCGTCAGTTTCACCAGTTCGGCGTTGAGGTGATCGGGGCCGACGACGCTCGGGCCGACGCCGAAACCATTGCGGCGATGATGGCGATCTATGAGGCGCTCAACATTTCCGGGACCCGTCTTCGGATCAACACGCTGGGGACGCCCGACCGACGGGCCGCGTACGTAGACGCCCTCCGCGAGTACCTGGAGGACTACACGGAAGATCTTTCCGACCCCAGCCGACGGCGCCTAGAGCGCAACCCCCTTCGCGTCCTCGACACCAAGCTGGAGCACGAGCAGCAGATCCTCCAGGATGCGCCCCAGCTCATCGACTTCGTCGGCGACGACAGCCGCGCGCACTACGAACGCGTGAGGGGTCTGCTCGATGACCTCGGCGTGGCGTACGATGAGGATCCCTTCCTCGTCCGCGGCCTCGATTACTACACCGAAACGACCTTCGAGCTCGAACACCCGGGCCTCGGAGCACAGAGCGCGCTCGCGGGCGGCGGGCGCTACGATCGGCTGGCCGAGGTGCTGGGCAGTGACGCGCCGGTGCCCGCCGTCGGCTTTGCGGCGGGGATGGAGCGCCTCTTCCTGGCCCTCGACGCGGCCGAAACGGAACGCCCCAGCCTGCCCCGCCCGGATGTCTTTATCGCCGCCCTCGGCGACGAGGCGGAGGCATGGGTCTTCCGCACGGCCCAGGAACTGCGCGCGGCGGGGCTGCACGTGGCCCACGACCTCATGGGTCGGTCGCTAAAGGCGCAAATGAAGGAGGCCAACCGGCAGGGCGCCCCGTATACGATGATCATTGGGGGCAATGAGCTGGAGGCCGAGACCGCGACCGTCAAAGAGATGGAGAGCGGGGAGCAAGAGGACGTCCCATTTGAGGCACTGGAGGAGACCCTCCGCCAACGCATCGATGGCGGATCCGGAGCCCAATCGTGACAGCTGCAGACGTGGCGTTGGACCTGTGTGCGCCGTGGGCCCGGAAGCCCGTATCCGGAAGAGAATGGGCAAAATGAGTACTGCCCCGCCGGCACAGAAGGCCGACGGGGCAGTGATCCCGATGGCGGCTGGCATCAAAGCCCGATGCGATCGTGTCCCGGATGTCAGTTCGAGTCGGACCCGAACCGGACAGGCACCGGCTGCTCCGCGTCGGTTGACTGGGTGGCAGCACGATCCAGAGCCTCCCGCACCTCTTTCTCCGTGGCCGAAGGCGGAACGGTGACGCTGGGAACGGCGTGCGTCATGGACTCAGACGACGCACACGTTGCCTTGATGTGCATGGGCGTAAAGATGCCCCCGGTTAGGGCGCCCACAAGCAGGTTCGGGAAGCTCAGGCGCGTCTCCACGCGTGCAACGCCGTTTTCACAATCCTGCGTGGTCTCGACGACCGACGGGGGCACAAGCCCGTTGATCCAGGCCGGAGCGAACGTGTTCTCCACCACCTGATCGGAGGCCTGCTTGCCCGTTGTCACCTGGGCATGATAGCAGCCTGTAAGGACGAGCGTCAGGCTTAACAAAACTGCTAGGACTGGAAGTCGATTTACAATGAGTGACATCGTCCAAGAGATGACTTTTTCCAAAGAGATTGTGTTTGACTGTAGAGGAAAAAAGGTAGTTTGAAAAAAGTAAAGTTCGGTTGGGAAAATAGACTTTAGGTCATATTTCGATGATCGACATGATAGACTCGCTCCCCCGGCGTTTTCAGTTTTGGATGCTTCTCGCCCTCATGGGAAGTGTGGTGGGCTGCGCGTCGGGGCCGGACGGGGGGGACGAGCCCGTGCGCGTGATGAGCTACAACATTGAGGACGTGCGGACCGCCGACGTGAGGCGCAGTGATCATCCGCGTCTCACGTCGGCTGCGGCTCGCATCCAGGAGCGTGCGCCCGACGTGCTTCTCGTAAATGAAATGGCGTACGACCAGGCGGGGGCGCCTGGGTACCGGGAGGGGGAGTCGGAGGGGCAAAACGCCCGCCGTTTCGCCGAAAACTACCTGTCGCGTCCCCAGGCGGACACCCTGGAGGCCCTATCGTATAAAACGGTCATGCTGCCCGTGAACACCGGGATCCCGAGTGGCTTCGATCTGAACAAGGACGGCCAGGTGGCATCGACGGTCCCCGACGGACCGGACCCTCCGGAGGACGGGAGCGTCGCCTCACAAACTGATGCTGGGCGCGCGTACGGGAACGATGCCTGGGGTTTTGGCACCTTCCCGGGCCAGTACGGGATGGCGCTTTTTGTTCGGGACGACCTGACGGTGCTGCACGATTCGATCCGCACGTTTCGTCTGCTCAAGTGGGCATCGATGCCGGACGCCGCGGTCCCGGTCGACTCCACGACGGGAGACCCGTGGTACTCCGACGCTGCGTGGGAGGAGATGCGTCTGTCGTCAAAAAGCCACTGGGACGTGCCGGTCCGCTTTCCGGATGGCACCGTCGTGCACCTCTTGGCCAGTCATCCCACCCCGCCCGGATTCGACGGCGTCGCCCAGCGCAACGACCGACGCAACCACGACGAAATTCGGCTGTGGACCGACTACCTGCGCAATCGGTCGTATATTGAGGATGATTCGGGTCGGGGCGGCGGGCTTCACGCCGACACTCCGTTCGTTGTGATGGGCGATCTCAACGCCGATCCGGACGACGAGAGCCGGTTCCGAGACGCCATTCGAGACCTCCTCGACCATCCCCGGACCCAGGATTCGGTTGTGCCCACGGCCTCGTCGGCGGGGCAGCGGGCCTTTCCCGACCTCGACCCCGACGACACGGCGCGCTGGGGCGGGCGCATCGACTACGTGCTCCCGTCGGTTGGACTGTCGGTAGAGGGCAGTGGGGTGTGGCGTCCTGCGCCCCGCGACACGAGCGCCCTGCCGGCCAGCGATCACTTTCCGGTGTGGGTCGACCTCGTGCCGGCCTCCTGATCGATGGCACTCGCTTTCTTACGTCACCAAACCTCTACTCATGGATTGGAGTCAGACAACCCTCACGCTTCCCCCAAAAGAGCGCGGCTTTCACCTCGTCACAGACCTCGTGCGCGAAGGGGTGCCCGAGATCGCCGACTATCGGGTGGGCATCTTGCATCTTTTCCTTCAGCATACGTCGGCCTCCCTCACCATCAACGAAAACGCGGCGCCCGCCGTGCGGCGCGACCTGGAGCGTCACTTCAATGAGATGGTCCCCGAAAACCAACCGTACTACGAGCACACGGTCGAGGGCCCGGACGACATGCCGGCCCACATCAAGGCCGCGATGCTGGATACGAGCCTTTCCATTCCCATTCGGGACGGCCGCCTGGCCTTCGGGACGTGGCAGGGCATCTACCTGAACGAGCACCGCGACAACGGCGGCCGGCGGTCGCTGATTGCCACGATCTACGGAGACCAATCGTAGCGCGCCCCTGCCTCGATGCGACCGGACCATGCAGATTCTTGTAACGGGGGCCGCCGGCTTTATTGGGTCGCACCTTGCCGAACGGCTCGCCTCTCTGGGACACGCCGTGCGCGGACTGGATGCTCTTACCCCGTACTACGATCCGTCGATCAAGCGGGCACGCCTTGAGGGGCTGGCGGAGGCGGGGGTCGAGCCGATGCACCTGGACCTGGTTGACGACAATCTGGCATCGGCCGTACGGGACGTGGAGATTGTGTACCACCTGGCAGCCCAGCCCGGTCTTTCATCGCGCACGCCCCGCCGTGCGTTTGTGCGAAATAATGTGCGGGCAACCGAGCGTCTGCTCGATGCCCTATCGGGGCATGCGGGCCTTGAGGCCTTCTTCCACATCTCCTCCTCATCCGTCTACGGGGCGAATGCCACCGGATGCGAGCAGGCCCCACCGACGCCGATCTCGGCCTACGGCCAAACCAAGCTGGAGGCCGAGCGGGCCGTGCAGGCCACCGCCGAGCATGCGCCGTGGGACGGCTGCATCCTGCGGCTCTTTTCCGTGTATGGTCCCCGCGAGCGCCCCGATAAGCTCATCCACAAGGCCCTCCGATGTGCCCAGACGGGCCGCGCATTTCCGCTGTACGCGGGCAGTGAAGAGCACCGACGCAGCTTCACGTACGTTGGCGACGCAGTCGATGGGCTGACGGCCGCGCTTTACCACGTCGACCGCTGTCGAGGCACGATTCTCAACCTCGGCACGCCCACATCGGCCACCACGCGCCGCGTCCTCGATCTCGTTGCAGAGGCGGTGGGGACCCCGCTCTGCATCGATCGGGTGCCGCCCCGGGAGGGGGATCAGCGCCGCACCTGTGCCCAAATACAGAAGGCCCAACGCCTCCTCAACTTCTCGCCGTCCACCGGGCTGCGGGCGGGAATTGCGGCCGAAGCTGCGTGGCTGAACGAGAGGCAGGGGCGCTAAGGACGAGACGTCGACGGGGAGGGCGACCGGGTCTCCGCAAGCCGGGCGGTGAGGGCCTTGGCCCGGGCGTAGAGGGTGTGGACGTGCGTGTAGGTAAAGTGGGCGCTCCGACCCAGCAGGTGCAGATTCTCGAAGCGGTCCAGGTACGCCTTGAGGCGCTCGGCCTTTTCTTCGGCACCCACCTCCAGAATTGGGTACGCATAGGGAACGGCGTGAAAATCAGTGGCCACAACCTCGCTTGCTCCGTCGATCAGGTTCTGGTTCTGGAGCAACGTCACGGCCTGAGCCCGCAGCGCCTCGTCCGGCCGCTTCCACGCCGAACTGCCGGGATGGCAGGGATGCTCAAGCACCACGACGGTCTGGTGGTCGGGCGCCATGTCGGGGCTCCGGTTTTTCGGTTCGTACAGGCGCGTAAAGTCAATCGAGCGATCGGGAAAGTACAGAGAAGCATTGGGCGTTAGGCGCGGCCGGTCAAGCCCCAGGACGACCAGCCGGAGGTGACGAAAGCGCATCGACTGGGCCACGGCCTGGAGCGCGTCGGGAGGGGCCGGGTCGAGGAGGCGGAAGACGAGGGTAAGGGGAAGGGTGCTGGCTACCGTTGTCACGTCTACGGTCTCCTCGCCGTTTATGGTGACGTGCCGGATGCGGGCGTCGTTGTGTTTGATGCTCGTAATCCGCGCCCCGGTGCGGATGTGTGTGCGGCCCATGGCGTCGGCAGTCGCCTCTGCAATCTGCCCGTAGCCGTGTCGCGGGTAGTAAAAGGACCCGTCCAGATGCCGGGCCTTCGTCGTTGCGCCACCAAAGGCCTCCAGCAAAAACGTCTGGAGGTCGAGCCCCTCCAGGCGATCGCCGGCCACGCGAGGGGAGAGGCGGTCGGCCTCGGCGCCCCAGAGTTTTTCCGTGTAGTTTAAGAGAAAGAGATTGGCGAGCGTGGGGCCGTAGCTCTGGAGGGCCATTTCCTCAAAATGGTCGGCGTTTTCTGAAAGGCGAGGGATGGAGAGCTGCTCCCATGCGATTTGGGCGAGACGGGAAAGGGGAAGCTTCCGGAGCAGGTCGAACGGAGCGAGGGGGAAGTCGATCTGCCGACCGCGCCAGCAGATCTGGCTGGGGGCGTCGACGCGCCGGAGGTCGTCCCCCAGAAGATCCTTGATGTCGGCCGTGACCGCAGGGTCTTTGTCGTGGAAGCGGTGGGCGCCGGTGTCGTAGCGGAAGGGGCCCAGTTGGAGGGTGCGGGCGTTGCCGCCCACCCTGTCGGCTGCTTCGTAGAGACGCACCCCCAGGCCCTGACGGCGGGCGTAAAGTCCGAGGGCGAGCCCGGCCGGGCCGCCGCCCAGCACCGTAAGGGGGGCCTTTGCGGGATCAGTGCTCGTAGACATAAACGTTTACTGTGGGCCACATGCGATTGACGTACGGGTTGTGGTAGAACGTGCGGGTGCGGGTCGGCGGCCGGTCCAGGAGCGAGGCGTAGGTGCCCACGACCAGCGTCCGGCCCGTCTCGGCCTCTCGGAGGCGGCGGACATCCGAGGTGTCCTCGACCGAGAGAAACTGGGCGTCCACCTGCTGGGTCCGGAGGTAGGTGTTGATGAGGGGAACGGACGCTACGCGCGTTGGACCGGTGGTTTGCGTCGTACTTTCGACGAAGTCCTTGGCCTGGGCCACCGCTGAGGGGGTACGGTGCTGGTCGACGAGCACGAGTGTGATAGCGGCGTATGCCCCGACGGAGAGCAGGACGAGACCCCGGAACAACGCCGACTTCGTGCGCCAGAGGGCCGCGGCCCCTTCCGCACAAATGGGCAGCAGCAGGGCCAGGAGGGGAAGGACGTGGCGGCTCTTGTGGATGACGTTTTGAAAGAAGAAGATCCAGAGGCCGTAGAGGAGGACGCAGGCGCCCAGAATCCAGAACCGCGGGGTTTTGGGCTCGGCCCGGCGACTCAGGTGCCATCCCCCCAGGCCGCCCAGCCCGAGAAGGGCGGCGCTCGTGAGCCCCGTGACCGGATGGCGCCCGGGCCACCACCCCCCAAGGCCGTCCGCCCAAACGCCCTGGAGCAAGCCCGTGAAGCGGCGGCCGAGGTTGGACTCCGTCTCCACCGTTCCGCCGAAGTCCGTGAAATGGCCGGTTGTTTGGCCCCAGGCCACATCGATGAGGGTCCAGAATCCTGTGTCGAGCACCATGGGGACGAGCCACACGGCCACCCCCGCTGTGCCGGCACCCACAAGCCACCCGGGCCGGTGCGACCGCCAGAGGACCGCCAGGACCGGCACGAGCACCAGGGGCAGGTAGGACAGCCGGAGCCCGGCCAGAAGCCCGGCGAGCGTGATGCCAATCAGGGCTGCCCGCTCGTTGAGGGCCCGCGGGGGGACAGGCAGAGCGCGGAGCAGGACGACGAGCGTCGTCAGGGCCCCGGCCGTTCCCAGCAGATCGGGCATGTATCGATTTCCCATGAGCCAGAGGAGCGGGCAGAAGAACACACCCCCCGCGATTGTTGCTCCATCAACGGAGTGCAGCGCGGCCCCACGGAGCCGCAGCAACGCCCAGATGAGGCCCGCCGTTGCGAGTCCCCCCACGATCGAAAAACTCGTGCTGAATGAGCCGCCGGGGAGATAGAAGAACTCCGTTGCGGCCCAGAACACGGGGTAGCCGGGAAAGTGCGGTTGGAGGTCCGCCACATCGAACTCTTCCGCCACGCTGAGGGCGAAGCGCAGGCTGTCGGGATCCTCGATGTACGTGATGGTGGTGGCGAGGCGGCTGCCCACGCATGCGACCACCAGGGCAGTCCATGCCCGGCCGGGGAGTGACCAGAGCCCGGCCCCCAGGCGACGAAGCCGCCGGCCCAGGGACTGCTCGGTCGTCGAATGGGAAGGAGACGGTGTGCTCACGGGGGAAAGAGCAATGGGAACGTAGACACCGACGCCCCTCCCCCGCCGGAGCGGAAGAGGGGCTGTCAGCATCGTGCAGGAACCCGGACCGTACTGGAAGTCCGGGGCTCCACAAGCCTACCAGTTTGCGACGTTGCTGTCCGAGAAGCCGTAGGCGTCTTGGAGAATCGTCCGCGCCGTCTCGATGTCGGATACGGCGTCGGCTTTCGTTTCACCGTAGGGCGGGGTGCCTCCCAGCGCAGCGTGAAGGTCTTCAAGCTGCTGGTCACTAATCTCCTTGTCGCTGTTAAACTGGAGGGCCCAGGCGAAGGGCTTGGCCTCGCCCCAGTGCACGTTAAAGGCCTCCGCGGTGTCCTGCCCGAGATTGCTCTCGGTGATAGCGTCATCATCCGCGAGGGCACTCAGGTCGCTCTCCATGGAGTTCAGGTAGTGAATGGTATTGGCAGCCACAACCTTCTCCCAGGCGAGCCGGGCGTCGTCGGCGTGGTCGCGGATGGTTTGCTCCGACTCCTGGTTGATGATGGCCGTTCGGCCTTCCAGGAACGCCTGCCAGGCATCGAGGTGGAAGTCGCCGCCTACCGAGCCGCGGTCGTAGGCGTAATCGGCCCAGGTGTACACGTATTCGCTCGCGAAGTCAATCTGGCCGTCGCCGTTTCGATCGAGCGCGTTCTCGATCCCGTTGCTGTCGAAGAAGGCGTCAAACTCACGAGCAGCGCCGAAGTATCCAAACGCTTCGTCCCAGACGTGGCCCAGCGTGGAGTAGGGATTTTCCCCATCCTGTGCGTTCGGCGAGTCGCCGGTGTTGAGGACATCGTCAAGGTACTTCGCCGTGCCTTGCGAGTAGGCAACCGCCCCCAGCAGCAGCTTATTGACGATCTGGCTCATCTCCACATTTTCGTCTGTGGTGTAGGCCTCCGGCGCTTCCTGGCCATCGGCGTAGTTCGTAGCGATGTTGTCCAGGTAGGTGGTAATGACATCGTCGGGGGTGGCGCCGCTGCTAAATCCGGGGACGTCCCCGATCCCAATCAGGCCCTGGTCGGAATAGGGGGCAGTGGCCTTTCCTTTGAGACTCTTGCCCGTCGCGATGTCACTGTACTGGGTTTGAAGTGGGGACGGGTCGGTGCCCAGCAGGACATCCAGGTCCTGACTGTCGTATTCGTACCGATCAAAGAGATCGCTTGAGGACGGCGAGCCGTTGGGGCCTCGCCCGTCGGTGAGTGTCTTGAGATCGGAAATCAGCAGGTTGCGTGTCACCTGTCCCGGATAGGCGACGGCGCTTTCACCGTCAACAAAGGGGCTTTCAAAGGCATAAGCGTTCGGAACTTCAATGGTATCGTCGGGCTCCTCCCCGTCCTCCATTGAGCCGCCACTGTCGCAGCCCGTGAGGATGAGTCCCAGAGCGAGTAGGGGAACGAAGAGAAGGGACGAAAGAGAACGAGAGTACGGAAAGCGTTGCATCAGGAGAGCTTCAGAATTTGTGAGTGTTCAAGGCGTGGGTCGAAGCTCGACCCGTGAAAGGGCCGCAATTGGCCGATCGAAACGGGTTAGAACTCGTACTGAATCGAAAGATTGACTTGACGACGCGGGCCCGGCAGAATGCCCGTACTTCCCTGCGCGCTCCGATCCCGCGGATTGGAGTGGAGGCGAGACCCGATAAACACGTTGTCCGTCAGGTTCTTGGCAGACAGCCGCACCTCCAGAGCGTCGGACACGCCGTAGGCGGCGCTGGCATCGAGCACCGTGTGGGCCGGGACGGGGCCTCGCTCCCCCCGATTCGTCGTGCTCTCAAGATTTTCGAGGTCCGTATAAAACCGCCCCTGGTGCCGCACGTCCGTGCGCAGGGTGAGGTTGATGGGGACAATGGTTTTGGAGAGACCCACCGTGGCCGTGTGATGGGGAGCGGAAGGCAACTCATTGCCGCTAATATCGACCGTTGGGGCCGTAGAGAGGGCGGGGGGCACGAGGCCCTCCACAACCTCCGTTTGCAAGAACGTGTAGGAGACGTTAAGCGTGGGGAGCGGGTCGGCCCACGTATCGGCGTCTATGGAGCCTTGAAATTCCGCCCCGTAACTCTGCACCACGCCCAGGTTCTGTTGAAAGCGCGTGCGCCCCCCTACGAGGTCTTCAACGTAAAGGAAAAAGCCTGTGGCCTCGAAGCGGCCCGCGTTGGTTCGCCCCCGGAGCCCGAGTTCGGTGTTCCAGCTTTTTTCCGCCCGGAGGTCGAATCCACTCTCCTCTCCGTCTGCGGATGTCGGGCCGTCGAAGCCCACGATTTTAAAGGTCGCGCTGGATGGCGGGGTATAACCGCGGTGTACTCCCCCAAAGAGATTGAACTGCCCATCGCCGAACCCGCTTCCAAGTTGATACTGGCCCAGGTCGAGGTTGAAACCAATGCCAGGAAGGGGGACGACACTGACCTCGTCCCGGTACTGATTGTCGGCAAGACGGTCGATCCGCTCCTGTTCAAAGAGTTCGAACCGAACGCCCGGAGACAACCGCAACCGCCCCCACTCAAATTCCTCCAGAGCATACAGAGCCAGGGCCTGAGTCTCGTAGATGTCACTCTGGCCCACGATGGTCGGGTCGTCTGGACTGCCGCGAAAGAATAGGCCGTCCCGATCGCCCACCTCGTCGCTGATCTTTCGATTGTCTTCGAACCGCTCCCAGTGCACACGTCCCCCCACGGTTAGCTCGGCGGAGCGATCGAAGAGGCGATGCGAAATGGCGTACGAGTGCTCGATCCCGCCGACGTAGAAGGTGCGCTCGTTGCCGAAATACCCGCCCTGGATCTCGTTGCCCTCCGTTACGTCACTCACGCCGACACGCATGAGGGGACCGGAAGTCGACGGTGGGACCGGGGTTGCGTCCACGCCGTTCTCTGCGTAGTCGGAGGCTCGGACAAAGACGTCGTTCTCGCGCCACCAGGGCCGGTCGAATACATTCGCGTACAGGCGGGTCGTGCTCTCTAAATCGTCATTGTAGCGCCGCCCGTAGATGGCCCCCAGCGAGGCCCGGAAGATTCGATAGTAGTCATCGTCCTTCGGATTGAAATCGGGATCGGTACGAAGGGAGTACGGTGTAACGCCCGTGTAGGTCGCATTTAGCCGCTCGTAGTTGACGTTCGTCTTCAGGTAGAGGGAGCGATCCTCGCCAATGTCGTACTGCAGCTTGAAGGTGCCGTCGAGCTGACGGAAATCATTATTCTCTCGGAAGCCGTTTCCGCGCTTGAAAAGAAGCTGCACCTCTGGGCGTACCGAGTCGGTACCAAAGCCGCCAACCTCCCCGTATGTGCTAAGATATCCATTCGTGCCGGGCGTGACGGACAGCGATCCGCCGAGGGACTGGCGCTCGGGGCGGCTCGTCACATAGTTAATGACCCCCGCCATCGTCTGTGGGCCGTGGCGGATGGCGGCACTACCCTTGATCACTTCCACCTCCTCAATCCGTTCGATGGGCGGGTTGTAATAAAGCGGCGAGAAGACATAGGGCGCAGGCTGGATCGGCATCCCATCTTCCAACACCAGCACGCGCTGGGTCCGACGCGGCTGCAGGCCCCGGATGCCAACCGACATGCGCGTCTGGCCCATGCCGTCATCAGCAACGCCCTGCACGCCAGGCACATACGAGAGGGCTTCCTGAGCCCCAATGGGATCGATCTGGTCCAGTTCAGCGGCAGAGACCGATGAGGCCGTACCCGCCAGGGTAGATCGGGGGGTGGGAGAGGAGCCCGTTACTTCGAGACTGGATAGCTCGACAATCGCGCCCTCAAGAGCCACTGAGAGGCGGGTTGCCTCACCCGCTTGCATCTGAACTGTGCGGGTGACAGGGGTGTACCCAACAAACCGGATGCGGACCGTTGTGCGTCCAGGGGGAAGATTCTGAATCTGAAATCGCCCGTCTGCGTCGGTGGCCGTCCCCTTCGCAGGGGTCTCGTCAACGAGGGCAACCGTGGCGCCTTCAAGGGGAGCGCCCGTCTCGGCACTTACAACACGGCCCTCAAGCTGGCCGGTTGATTGGTCTTGCCCCCGGGCATACTCATGATTTAAACTAAATCCAAAGAGGAAGAGGAGGATGAGACACGTAGAGGTCCGCATGCAGCAAGCGATTTGGTTCGTTGAGCAGGACCGCGTTCGGAGTTAGAAGCGAGCCGGATTGGGCTCTTCCTTGGCGCGCGTGGTGTCTGATTGAACGGCTCCCGAGTCGGTGGGTGGGGCAAGACGTTCAATGGCACTATAGCTTCCACCGCCATCGTCTGGGGATTCAGTGGGGCCCAGGATGGGGTCGTCCGAGCAGGCCGAAGCCAGCACGAAAATCACCAGGAGGGTTCCAATGGCTCCGGCCAGGGAGCGCCATGGGGAAACGCGGTTCATATCGTCGACGAATCCAGGATTAGCTTATTTAAACCACTTATAAATAAGCTCGGGTCAGAGAATCGTCAAGTCCCAACCGGCCGCGGACTGTAAAATTAGGATGAGAGAGGTCTCCTGAGGTGAAGGGGGAGAAAGGGGATCTGCGTCACTCCATCTGTTGAAGGACCAGTGCCCCCAATGGCGGAAGCGTCAGTTTCAGGGAGTGGGCGGATCCGTGCTGGTCAATATCGTCCGTGTGAACGCCGCCGGCGTTGCCCACATTGCTTCCCCCATACGCCTCGCTGTCGCTGTTCAGGCGTTCGCGCCACGTTCCGGGGGCCGGCACGCCGATTCGGTAGTTCTCACGGACGATGGGCGTAAAGTTAAGTACGAAGATCAGGGACTCGCCGTGACCGATGCGTCGGTAGGTGAGGACGCTGTTTTCGCGGTCATCGTACGAGATCCACTCGAAGCCCTCCTCGGCGTCATTCCACAGGGCGGGGGCGTTCCGATACAGGGCATTCAGGTCGCCAAGCCACTCCATGAGGCCGTCGTGGAGGGGGGCATCCGTGAGCCCCCATTCCAGCTCCTGGTCGTGGTTCCACTCGTGGTATTGGCCGAACTCGCCGCCCATGAACAGGAGCTTTTTGCCTGGGTGGCCAAACATGTGGGCGTACAGAAGGCGCAGGTTGGCGGCCTTTTGCCAGTCGTCGCCCGGCATCTTGCCCCAGAGGGAGTTCTTGCCGTGGACCACCTCGTCGTGGGAGAGGGGAAGGGTGTAGTTTTCGGAGAAGGCCCACGAGAGCGTCCACGTGAGATCGCCGTGGTGGTACTTGCGGTGCACGGGCTCCTTGCTCACGTAGTCGAGCGTATCGTGCATCCAGCCCATGTTCCACTTGTAGAGGAAGCCCAGGCCGCCGTGCTCGGTAGGGGTGGTCACGCCGGGCCAGGCGGTCGACTCCTCAGCCAGCATGAGGGCGTCGGGGTATTCCTCGTAGACGTGTTCGTTGGTATCTTGCAGGAGGCGGATGGCCTCCAGGTTTTCGCGGCCGCCGTGGCGGTTGGGCGACCAGTCGCCCTCGCGCGAGTAGTCGCGATACAGCATAGAGGCCACCGCGTCGACGCGCAGGCCGTCGACGTGGTACTTGTCCATCCAGAAGAGCGCGTTAGAGATCAGGAAGTTGCGCACGCCGTTTTTGCCGAAGTCAAAGACGCGCGTGCCCCAGTCGGGGTGTTCTCGCATCAGCGGATCTTCGTACTCGAACAGGTGGGACCCGTCAAAGTGGATGAGGCCCTGCGGGTCGGTGGCGAAGTGGCCGGGCACCCAGTCCATGATGACGCCGATGCCGCGCTGGTGCAGCGTGTCGATGAGGTACATAAGGCCCTGCGGGTCGCCGTAGCGGTAGGTGGGGGCGTAGTACCCGAGCACCTGGTAGCCCCAGGATCCGTAGTACGGATGTTCGGCCAGTGGCAGGAATTCGACGTGCGTAAAGCCCATGGTTTCGACGTGATCGGCCAGGGGCTCGGCCGCCTCGCGGTAGCTCAGCGACTCGCCGTGGGACTTGTGTCGCCAGGAGCCGAGGTGGACCTCGTAAATGGAGAGCGGCTTGTTCAGGGTGCTGGGGCCCTCCCGGCTTGCCATCCAGTTGTCGTCGTTCCAGTTGTAGGTGTCGAGGTCGGTAACGATGGCGGAGAGGCCGGAGTAGGTGTTCTGGGCGGGGGCCTCCATGCGGAAGGCGTACGGGTCGGTGCGGTCGAGCCACTCTCCGTTGGCGCGGAGATGGTACTTGTATTTATCGCCGGGCTGGGCCCCGCGCACGTATCCTTCCCAGAGCCCGCCCTCGCGCCAGGTGAGGGTATCCTCGCCGGGCGACCACCCGTTGAAGTCGCCGATGACTTCGACCTGATCGGCGTTTGGGGCCCACACGGTAAACCACGTGCCCTGCTGATTTGGGTGGGCCCCCAGGCGCTCATAGCTGTGGGTGTGGGTCCCTTCGTTCCAGTAGTGGAGGTCGTCGTCGGTGAGTTGGGGCATGAGGAGCAGAGAAAAGAGAAGAGAGAGCGGAGCGGGGGGCTACGTCTGGAGGTCGGCGGGGGCGGGGTCCGTCGGTTGTAGCAGGCGGCGGAGGCCGCGGAGGGGGAGCCACGCCCAGTCGGGGCGGTGATTGAGTTCGTAACGGACCTCGTAGATGGCTTTGTGGAAGAGGTATCCCCAGAGGAAGTGGTGGCGATCGGGGGAAGAAGGAAGAAAGGACGCGTCCGCGGCGATGTCCGCGTAAGCATCGAGGAAGGTGCGATCGCCCCATCGGAGGAGCGCGTTGATCCACGGCGCGTATTCGGGATCGGTCCCTGTGTGCTTCTGCCAGGTTGCCAGCACGGCGTATTCCAGGGAGCGCACCATCCCGGCGACGTCGCGGAGGGCGTTCTCGCGGCGCCGGCGGTCGGGCAGGGGACGAGCCGGTTCGCCCTCAAAGTCCAGGATGTAGAAGTCGCCCTCAGCACGGAGCAGCTGGCCGAGGTGGTAGTCGCCATGGATGCGGATGCGCTTGTGGTGGCCCTCCAGGGACTGCAGGTCGTCAATACGATTGGCGGCAACGTCCCAGGCAGCTTCGGTGGGGCAGTCGGCCGGGTCGAGGGCGTCCTGGCTATCGATGAGCGAGCGGGTGTCGCGCATTTCGTTCCGGAGACGGCGGGCCAAGTCGGCACCTGCGTCGCCGGGGGCGTCGACGGGCCGTAGGTCCTCGGTCTCGGCTTTGGCCAACCCCTGGTGCATCTCGGCGGTTCGGACGCCCAGCACCTGCGCCAGTGAAATGAGCTCGGGGGCCACCTCCTCGAGCCACACAGGCGCGGGGGCATCCAGCTCCGACTCCGCGTCCCGATTTTCACGCGGTGAGGACGGAGCCACCTGGGCCTGCTCGTGGGGAAAGGCGGCATTTTCAACGCGGTTGAGGAAGCGCGTGGTGCAGGTTAACGCATAGGTCCAGCCGTCGGTCTCAACCGGGAGGGCCTCCTGGAGCACCCCGAGGGTGTACCGGCGCTTGTGTCGGCGAAAGTCGATTGTGCCGTGGAGCCGCGGCGCAAATTTGAAATTGACACTTGTCAGGTGATCCAAGAGCTCTTTTTCCGGATTGGGTCCCTGCTCCAGCCGGCGGTAGATTTTGATAAAGTGATCATCGTTGACGATGGCGGAGGAATTGCTTTGCTCGCCGGTGAGCAGGCGAATGTCCTCCGGGGGATCGTCCGGGGCTGCTGTCGAGGACGAGGCGGTGTACACGCCCTTAAGGGAGCGGCCCTTGCTGCCCTGTTGCCACCAGCGGAAGAGGGTGGCCCAGAACTCGGGATTAATTGTCGCATCGTAAATGAGTCGCCGCTCCCGCGTGCCGTTGACCTCAAGCCAACCGAGGGTGGCGTCTGGATGATCGATCAGGACCGACGAGGCCTCGTCCTCGGGGGTTGCCATGAGCGGGAGCATGTAGAAGGCCTCGTCGTCCGGCAGGTGCACGTGGAGGATGGAGAGATAGACGGACGGGGCGCTTTGCAGGCGTACGGCATCGGCGATCTCTACCTCTTCAATCTGTGAGCCTTTTCCTCCAAACCAGCGCTGCTTTTGCAGGAAGTCAGGCAGAAGGGACTCCAGCTGTTCGGGGCCGCGGCCCTGGGCCATGGTGGGCACCAACAGGTTCTGGAGGCCCTCCGCCACGGGAAGGACGGGAAGTTCGTGGCCATTGGGCCCGCTTTCCGCCACCCGAAGGGCTCTGCGTGTCTGATCGTCGTCGGGCAGCTCTTCCTTTGGGGCGAGCTTAAACCAGAAGAAATGATGGGGACCCACCGTGAGGTGATAGTCGTCCTCGTCGATTGGCGGGAAGGCGGTCTGGCCGAACAGTTCAACCGGGGCGTGGCCCTTCAGGGGATCCTCGGCCGGCAGGGACACCGATTGGGCGAAGCGAGACAGGTTGGCAACCACCAGGATTTTTTCGCCCTCATACTCACGGACGAAGGCGAGCACCGACTGGTTGTCGACGGGGAGGAGCTCCAGCGATCCCCGGCCGAAAATCTTTTTGTGCTGCTGGCGCAGGCTGATGAGCCGTCGCATGAAGTGAAGAAGGGAGTGCGGGTCGTGCTCCGCGTCTTCTACGTTCACAAATTCGAAGCTGTACTGGCCCCGGTTGATTGGGGGCATGAACAGCTTGTGATGGGGGGCGCGGGAAAACCCACCGTTTCTATCGGGGCTCCACTGCATGGGGGTGCGCACGCCGTTGCGATCGCCGAGGAAGGGGTCGTCGCCCATTCCGATTTCGTCGCCGTAGTAGAGGATGGGACTGCCCTTGAGGCTGAACAGCAGGGCGTTCATGAGCTCGATCCGGCGGCGGTCGCCGCCGAGGAGGGGGGCCAAGCGGCGTCGGATGCCCACGTTGATGCGGAAGCGGTCGTCCACCGCGTACTCGTTGTACATGTAGTCTCGCTCCTCGTCGGTCACCATTTCGAGCGTGAGCTCGTCGTGGTTGCGGAGGAAGAGGGCCCACTGGGCGTCGTCCGGAATGCCACCGGTGAGGTCCAGCATCTCGACGAGCGGCCGTCGGTTCTCGCGCCGCAGGGCCATGTACATGCGTGGCATGATGGGGAAGTTGAACGCCATCTGCACGCCCGTGCTCTTGCCCTCGGCGTCCTCCCCGAAGTAGGGGAGCGTGTCTTCGGGCCACTGGTTGGCCTCGGCCAGGAGCACCTTGCCGGCCCCGTAGCGCTCCTCCACGGCGGCCCGGAGCTCCTTGACATAGGCGATCGTCTCGGGGAGATTTTCGCTGTTGGTGCCCTCCCGCTCATACAGATAGGGGACGGCGTCGAGGCGCAGGCCGTCCACGCCCATGTCGAGCCAGAAGAACATGACCTCCTTCATTTTCTCCCGCACCTCGGGATTGTCGAAATTGAGGTCGGGTTGATGGCTAAAAAAGCGGTGCCAGTAGTACTTCTGTGCCTTTGGGTCCCAGGACCAGTTTGAGTCTTCCGTGTCGGTGAAGATGACACGGACGTCGTCGTATTTGTCGTTTGTTTCGCTCCAGACGTACCAGTCGTGTTTGTCGGAGTCCGGGTCGCGGGCTTCTTGAAACCACGGGTGCTGATCGGAGGTGTGGTTCAGCACCAGTTCGGTGACGACCCGCATGCCGCGGTCGTGGGCGTCGTTGAGGAAGGCCTTGAAGTCCGCAAGGGAGCCGTGGACGGGCAGCACCTTGAAATAGTCGGCCGTGTCGTAGCCGTCGTCCTTCAGCGGGCTCTCCAGGAAGGGAAGAAGCCAGAGGGTATTGACGCCGAGCGAGTCGAGGTACGGGAGCTTCTCACGCAGGCCTTGGAAGTCGCCGTACCCGTCATCGTCCGAATCATGAAAAGAGCGAACGTGCAGTTCGTAGATGACGGCGTCTTTGTACCAGAGCGGATCGCTGAGGAAATCGTCGGGCATGCAGGACAGAAAAAAACCAGTAGGGAAGAGGCAGTGCGTGAGTCGGGGCGAGGAGACGGGACCTCAGGCGTGCACGAGGCGGTCGTAGACGGGATGATCGCGCTCGTCAGAGGCGCCCCGGCCCAGACGAAAGATGTGGGCCGGGTGCTCCGGTGTCAGCTGGATGTAGTGATGGGCCCCACGCCAGGTGTAGTGCCCCCCCTGGAGAAGGTCGTGTGCGGTTAGTGCGCAGTCGGTGGGGAGGTTCACGGCGTCGGGGGGAAGGACAAGTTGTCCTTCCTGCGGATTGTGGGGGTCCAGAGAGACAACAACCACGATCTGGTTGTCGCCCGCGGTTTTGCTATAGGCCAGCAGGGCTTGGTTCTTCGTATCGTGAAATTGGACGTTGCGCATGTGCTGCAGGGCCGGGTTGTCGTTCCGGATGCGGTTGACCCGCGCCATGAAGGGTTGGAGCGACGAAGGGTCATCCCAGTCCCAGTGTCGCACTTCATATTTTTCGTTTTGGGCATATTCTTCTTTGGACGCCCGTTGCTGGTTGTCAACGTGCTCGAAGGGCGGACCGTAGACCCCGTAGGCGCTCGAAAGGGTGGCGGCGAGGACAAATCGGCTCTTATGCATGGGGCGCCCCCCGTGCACAAGCTCATCATGGAGGATGTCAGGCGTATTGGGCCAGAAGTTGGGGCGGAAAAACTCAGCCACCTCCGTTTGAAAGAGCGCCTCGCCGTACGCCTGCATTTCCTCGGCCGTATTGCGCCAGGTAAAGTAGGTGTAGGAGTTGTTAAAGCCCAGCTTGGCCAGGTGGTACATCGTCTTGGGGCGTGTAAAGGCTTCGGCCAGCACAATGAGTTCAGGGGTCTCCTTCCGGAGATCCTGGAGGCACCACTCCCAGAACGCAAACGGCTTAGTGTGCGGGTTATCGACGCGAAAGGTGGTGACGCCGTGGTCAATCCAGTACTCGAAAATGCTCTTGAGTTCGTGCCAGAGGGCTTGCCAATCGTCGGTCTCAAAATTGATGGGGTGAACATCCTCGTACGTCTTGGGGGGATTCTCGGCGTATCGGAGGGAGCCGTCGGGGCGGTGGTAAAACCACTCCGGGTGCTCCTCGACATATGGATGATCGGGAGAGCATTGGAAGGCCACGTCGAGCGCCACGTCCAGGCCGAGTTCGTCGGCTGTCTCAACAAATCGGTCGAACGCTTCGATGCCGCCGAGGTCCGGATGTACGCTCTTGTGTCCCCCCTTCGATCCGTCCTCCAGGAAGCCCCCAATGGCCCACGGACTGCCCGGGTCCCCCGGCTCCGCAGTGCGGGCATCGTCCTTGCCCTTGCGGTTGGTCTGGCCGATGGGGTGGATGGGCGGCAGGTACACGATGTCGAAGCCCATCTCTTTGATGCGGGGCAGTCGGGCGGCGGCATCGTCGAGGGTGCCGTGCGTTCCCGGCGACTCGTGAGTGGAGCGAGGGAAAAACTCGTACCAGGCGGCGCAGCGGGCGCGCTCGGGGTCGACGAGTACCTCATACGTGTCGCTCGTCGTCTCTTGGTAGCGGGGGGCGTACTGGTGCACGAGGTCGGCAATGTCTTCGTCGAGGCCGGCCTCGACGTCGCCGCTTTCGAACGCCTCGGCGTACGCTGCGATCGACTCGTGGTCGGGGCCGGAGGCGTTTTCTGCCGCGTCGCGCAGGAGATCGGCCCCGGCCTGGAGCTCACTCCGAATTTCGTCGTCCGATTCGCCGCCGTCGACCCGGCGTTTGAACTGGTCCTGCCACGTGGCAAAGCGATTGATCCACGCTCGGACCCAGTACGTATAGCGCCCAAGCGACGACACCTCGAAGGAGCCGCTATATTCATCGTTGTCGTCAGGGGCGAGGGGCACGACGGTGGTCGCGTCTGCCTCGTCGTGACGATAGACCAGCTCCACGGCCAACTCCTCATGGCTATCCACAATCACCCCGGCGGTAATCTCGACGGGCTCCCCGGCGGCTCGTTTGATGGGCCAGGTGCCTCCCTCAATCGACGGAGTGACCTCCGTAATTACGACGCGGGACCAGGTGCGGGGGAGCGTGTCAGTGGAGGGGGGCATAAGCAGGACGGATGACGGGTAGAATCGTAGGGGCGGAGGCTTGGGCAACCCCCGGCACGTACACGCTACAGACCAGGGGGCAGAAATCCCAATGACCTGCGCCATTAGTGACACGAGATCAGGCAATTTGGGCTTGTTCTCCTCATCAATTCTCCACAGGTTTAGGATGCGTCATGCGTCCGATACCCGGGCCGATGGGAGCAGGAGGCGAACCGTGTCCGGTTCACTTCTTTCAAAAAGCCGGTCGGACCGTTTTTGACGGGCCCCTGCGGGCCCCGCCGACCCCTTCTCACGTGTTTCCTTGCTGCGTATGCACATGTTTATGGATGCGTCCTCGTCTTCCTCAAGAGTGGCTCCTCGACAGAATCAGAAGGGCTTGCACATTCGCCCGGGCAAGCCCTATCCCCGCGGCGCCACGTGGGATGGGATCGGGGTCAACTTTTCTCTGCATAGCGCCCACGCCGAAAAGGTTGAGCTTCTCCTCTTTGATCGCCCGGAAGACACCGCCCCCGCTGCCACCTTCGAACTTCCGGAGCGCACCGGGCCCATGTGGCACGGCTACGTCGTAAACCTGCGGCCGGGGCAGCTTTACGGCTACCGCGTGCATGGCCCGCACGACCCGGCAAACGGGCACCGGTTCAATCCGAACAAGGTGTTGCTCGACCCCTACGCGAAGGCCATCGGCCGGCCCCTCCGGTGGGACGACAGCCTCTATGGCTATGACGTAAACGACGAGGAGAAGCGCGACCAGTCCTTTAGCACTACGGACAGTGCCCCCTACGCGCCCCTCGGGGCCGTGGTTGAGGAGACCTTTGCCTGGGGAAACGACCAATCCCCCCAAATCCCGTGGGAGGACACCGTCATTTATGAGGCCCACGTGAAGGGGATGACCCAGAAGCATCCCGAGGTCCCTGAGTCCCGCCGGGGGACGTATCTCGGCATGGCGACGGAGCCGGTAATCAACCACCTCAAAAATTTGGGCGTCACCACCGTCCAACTCCTGCCGGTGCACGCCAAGCTGCACCGACGGGAGCTGTTAGAGAAGGGCCTCCGGGAATACTGGGGCTACAACACCCTCGCGTACTTTGCACCTGAGCCTGAGTATTCCTCCAACGGCCCGGTGAGCGCCGTCCGGGACTTTAAGATGATGGTTCGTGCCCTCCACGATGCGGGCCTGGAAGTGATCATCGACGTGGTGTACAACCACACTGGCGAGGGCAGCCACATGGGCCCCACCCTCTCCCTACGGGGCATCGACAACCGCACCTATTACAAGCTCAACCCCGACGACCCGCGGTACTACATGGACTACACCGGCACCGGCAATACGCTGGATCCCGGGGATCCGTACGTCCTGCAATTGATCATGGACAGCCTGCGGTACTGGATCACCGAAATGCACGTCGACGGCTTTCGGTTTGATCTGGCCTCGGCCCTGGCCCGCGAGCTGTACGATGTTGACATGCTTGGATCGTTCTTTAAGGTGGTGCAGCAAGACCCCATCCTCAGCCAGGTGAAGCTGATTGCCGAGCCCTGGGATGTTGGGCCGGGCGGCTACCAGGTCGGGTCGTTTCCCTGGCAGTGGGCGGAGTGGAACGGTCGCTACCGCGACGCCATCCGGCGCTTCTGGACGGGGGACCACGGCCTCGCCGGGGAGGTGGCCACCCGCCTGTCCGGCTCCAGTGACCTCTACGAACGCTCCGGCCGCCGCCCCTTTGCCTCCATCAATTTCGTGACGGCACACGACGGCTTTACGCTGCAGGACCTTGTCAGCTATGAGCACAAGCACAACGAGGAAAACAAGGAAGGCAATCGCGACGGCCACGACGACAACCACTCCACGAATTGCGGCGTGGAGGGCCCGACGGAGGATCCGCAGGTCGTTGAATGTCGCGAGCGCCGCAAGCGGAGCCTCATGGCCACGCTCATGCTGTCGCAGGGGGTGCCGATGATTCTGGGCGGCGACGAGCTCTCCCACACCCGCCACGGCAACAACAACCCCTACTGCCAGGACAACGAGATCACCTGGTACGACTGGGACCTCAACGAGCGAGAAGAGGAGTTTCTGGCGTTCGTGCAGCGGATTACGCAGTTCCGAAAGGAGCACCCAAGCTTTCGGCGACGGCACTTCCTGGCACCGGCGAACGGGAAGGAAGGCACGGGGGACGTGCTCTGGTGGCACCCCGAGGGCCGCGAAATGACGAAAGATGACTGGCACGACAACTCGCTGCGCGCCTTCGGCTACCTGCTGCGGGGCACGGACCTAGAGCCCGATCCCCAGCGGGGGCTCCCCCGCCGCGACGACTCCTTCCTCGTCCTCATGAACCAGGGCGACGTGCCGGTCGAATTCACGCTCCCCGAAGAGACGAACGAACTGGAGGACGTGAGCTGTAAAAACTGGCACCTCGTCCCCGAACTGGCGCAAAAAGAAGACCCAGGCGGGCCGGTTGAGCCCGGGGGGCTACTGACGCTGCGCCCGCACCGTCTGTTGGTTGTTCGTGCCGAGCGGTAGGGGCAAAGGGCCGGCCGCAAGCGGGCCTCCAGCAGCCCCCGATGGCGAATCGCGGCCCTCCCTCATTCGCGCTGCGAGGAGGGGCCGTCCATGGAAGAGGCAGCACGCTCGACGGTGAAAGACGGGCCCAGGTGAACGGCGTACCGGTCAGAGTCTGGGAAATAGAATCGAGGGCGTAGAACCCCGGTGGTGTCCGGCACGTGGAGGGTGCCCGCCAGCGCACGAGGGCCGGCCACGCGGCGCTCCTCCTCCGGGGACCACAGGTCATATTTGGAAGCGTTCATGCGGCTGTCGGGAACGGAGGTCACGCGCACAGGCACCTCATTGCCAGCCGTTACCTGTTCTGGGAGGGGAGAGGATAGCATCCCTCGAATCCGCGCAAAACTTTGGGTGGCCCGCATCTGATCGCCGTCCTGCATCACGCAGACGCCCATGTGGGTGAACGCCCGACGCAAGATGTTCGCGCGGTGAGACGGGCTCTCCATCCATCGGGTCACCAGTTCCGCCCCAAGCGCTTCGGGCGACTGCGGTGCAGAGCCCTCCCGAGAGAGCACATTCTCTCCTGTTTCTCCTACCAGGCGCCGATGATGCCGGGCCGCACGCTGCTTCGGGCCAATCCCATCAGGGGATTCGTGGCCCATAAAGTCCCGCACCAGCATGTCGCGGGAATGCCGACAGGCCAGTTCGGTTAGGCCTGCGTTGCGTTTAAGCGCGGCACGCCCCGCATCCTGCCGTTCCGCATTGGTGTGGTCAAAGACGTCCTGCGTAACGTCGTGGAGTGTGTCCGGAGACGTCCCCGCGGGAGACGACCAGGGATGGGCAGTCCCATTGTCAGCGTGTTCACCGACGGGGATCCCCGAGAGAATGAGGGGGAGGACCCCGATCCAAAAGAGGGAACGAAGGCGGGTCATGAGCTCGGGGGCACGCACAAAACGAGCACGCGAATACATTGCCTTGGTACGCTCGCCCTCCCCAAAATATCCCTGACAGAAGGGACGTGGCGTGCGGCGGAGGCGTCGCTCTGGTCAACCGTCGTTGCGCTATCCTGTGACGAGGCTGTGACGTGATTGGCCGTCGGGAACCCCCGCGGGTCAATTTATGTGTTTAGACACAGAAAACAAAACAAAATGCCACGTACGATGGGGGACTCACTCCGCGACCACATCAAGCAGACTCGCCCGTTTGAGAGCCCCGCGCAGGAGGCGATGCTCAACCTGTTCGTAGCGGCGGCGCACACGCGACAGCGGATTGAGGCGGCGTGCCGGGAGCATGACCTGCACTTCAGCCACTACAACGTTCTTCGGATCCTTCGGGGCGTTTACCCGGAGGGCCACCCACGGTGTGAGATCATCGAGCGCATGATTGATTCCTCGCCCGACGTTACTCGTCTGATTGACAAGCTTGTAGCGCGAGAACTTGTGCGTCGCTCCCGGAGCCCCGAGGATCGACGCATGCGAATTCACACCATTACGGAGAAAGGAATCCAGGTGCTTGACGAAATGCACCCGAAGATCCAGGAGGTGCAGGAGTGGTTCAACGCTCGCGTCTCGGACCGAGACCTGCGCCACCTTTCCCGGATCTGTGAAGGGATCTACATGGGGTACGAGAACGGAGGGTAAGTTTGATATCTCTGTTGCAACGAAGACCGGTGCAACATCCGATGGCCTGCGTGCCGGGGCGTCGATGCAGTGCAGCCCCAAGGCTGCGAACCGAATAGACTTCTCACCAACAAACCTACAGGACCATGAGTGACATCAAAGAGCGAGATCAACAATTGAACGACATGATTCTCCAGGGAGAAATTCTGGAGGCGTTTGAAGAATTTTATGCCGACGACGTCGTGATGGAGGAAGAAGACAAGCAGCGTGTCGGCAAGGAGGCCAATCGGGAGTACGAAGAGCAGTTTGTGAACGCTCTTCAGGAGTTCCATGGCGCCGAGATCAAGGGGCGTGCCGTGGATGAGGAGAACAGCAAGACCTTTTCCGAATGGCACAATGAGATGACGCTCGAAGGCGTAGGCCGAGTAGATCAGCAGCAGGTGTCGGTTCGCACCTGGAATGACGACGGCCAAATCACCCACGAGCGCTTCTACAAGATTGGGTAGGTGTCCTATCGGGAGAGAGAATAATTCCCCCAACGAAAACACTAAAAACGGCTGGAGGCCTGAGTGTAGGCTCCGGCCGTTTTTGGTTTGGGGCCTATTTTGGGTCGATGATATGGATTCTGAGCCGTCTTGGAAGACCCTTGACACTGGATCCTGTGTTCGACCGGTACGAGGTCTCCCGGCCCCGCGCAGGATTCACGGGGCGGGGTGTCCATCTTTGCTTCGCTCCTGTGCGCCGACGCAGTCCCAAAAAGCCCCTTATCCGGCGGCCCGGAGCACTGCAGCGTCGCGTTCCGGGATGGAGGGGTTCACGCGCACGTCCGTGCACTGCTCAAACCCGGCGTCGACCGACAGCCGGGGTCGGATTCGGAGGGTCCAGTGGAGGTAGGGAGCGTCGGATTCGTAGGTGAGAGCCGTCCGAAAGAAATAGTTGTAGTCTGGGTCGTCGAGGCATACGTCGAGGCGCCACAGCGCGTCCTGGAGGACGTTGGCCAGGGCCCGCCGCTCCGCGTCGGTCATTCGCCCGACTTCCGGCTCGTGACGGCGGGGGAGGATCCACATTTCGTATGGTTCCCGCGCCGCGTACGGCGTAAAGAGCACGAAGTCGTCGGTCGTCCGCACAAGCCGGTCCTCAGCCTGGAGCTCGGCGTCGATCATGGCGCAGTACGGGCACCGGCCGTGTTCGTCGTACCGCGCCTCGGCGGCGGCCTCCTCCCGCTGGAGGTGGGGGGGATCGAAGCTGAGGGCCATAAGTTGGCTGTGGGGATGGTCGATGGAGGCCCCGGCCGCAGCGCCGTGGTTGCGGAAGAGAACCGGGAGGAGCCCACCGTCGGCCTGGCGGATCGCACGGTAGCGGGCCAGGTAGGTGCGAAGCAGGCCGTCCATCTCGTGGGTCGTGAACTGGGCGGGCGAGCGGTGGTGGGCCGGCGTCTCGATGATGACCTCCTGTCGGCCGCGGCTGGGCTGCGAAGCGTAGAGGGACGAGGCCGGGTTGGAGGGAGACGGAGCCGTCGGGGTGAGGGCGGGAAACTTATTTGGCACGGCGCGGGTGCGCCATGGGCGATTGGGCCCCCCACCCAGTTCCCACAGCACCGACGGGAGCATCGCTTCGTGTCCGGGACAGAACGGGCATCCCTCCACCGGCGCATCATCGTCGTCCGTCTCAGGACGGGCATCGGAGGCGGTTCGATGAGGGCGCTCGCGCCGGGTGGGCGCGAAGGCCACCCACTGCTTTGTAATGCGGTCCTGTCGCGTCTCGGGGGAATAGTCGTCGTCCATCTGGGCGGGCGGTTCGTGGAAATCATGTTGACGCAACAAAACACCGTTCCCGCATCGAATCAAGCGAACCCTTCGTTCCTTTCGGCCTTTTCCCATGGGCACTACCGGCGCCGCGAACCACTACGACCAGCTCGATTCATTTTATCGCCACCTGTGGGGAGAGCACGTTCATCACGGGCTATGGGATGATCCGTCCTGGTCCCCCGAACGGGCCGTGCGGCACTTGGTGCATGCGGTGGCGCGGGATGCATGCATCCAGGCGGGCGATCAGGTCGTGGACATTGGGTGTGGATACGGTGCGCCGGCCCGTCTGTGGGCCAACGCGTACGGGGCCCGGGTTACGGGCTTCACGGTGTCGGAAGCGCAGTTCGCTTATGCTCGGCGGTGGGGGAAAGAGGGGCGGGGGCCCACGCCCGAGATTCGCCTGCAAGACATTCGCGACAATACACTTCCGGACGCGTCCGCAGATGCCGTGGTGGCGGTGGAGAGCCTCACGCATGTGGACCCGCCGGCGTGGGTCCTCTCGGAGGCGGCCCGATTGCTACGCCCGGGCGGGCGGCTCGTGGCGTGTGTCTGGATGGCCCCACCGCGCGCATCGGCGTGGGAACGGCGGCACCTCCTCCAGCCCATCGTCGCGGAGGGGCGTCTTACAGGACTTCCCGCAGCCTCCGACCTTCACAACTGGGCCGGTACGGCCGGGCTGAAGGTGGAGGGCCTCGACGATCGCACCCCCCACGTGCGGCGCACGTGGAACGTGGTGTTGAGGCGCTTGGCCCGGGCCCTCCTCACCGACGCGGCAATGCGTCGCGTCCTTCTCGACCCTGCCGAGTCGGAGCGTGTGTTTGCCCGGACCGTACTGCGCATTTGGATCGCACAGCACCTCGGCGTCCTGCGGTACGGATGGCTCGTCGCCCGCAAGCCGACGGCGTAAGACCCGCCAACTCGGATCGTCGCTCTCGGGGCCTATCCCTGCGGGACGGTGCAGTGGACTGTAGTGCTTCTGTAACAGGTGGCGCGCCACGTTGACGATCGGGATGGTATCGCCTACTGTTTGAGTGATCATCTCCTAAAATAACGTCGCCAGCCACATGCAAGCTGCCCAAGTTCCCAGTCCTGGATCTGACTTCGAACTCACCGATCGGCCGGTACCCGAGCCCGCCCCCAGCGAGGTGCGCGTTCGCGTGGAGGCCTGTGGCATTTGCCATAGCGATGCGTTTGTAAAGGAGGGGGCCTTTCCGGGCATCGACTATCCGCGGGTGCCAGGGCACGAGGTCGCCGGCGTGGTGGACGCAGTGGGCCGCGAGGTCGACGCCTGGAGCGAGGGCGAGCGCGTGGGGGTGGGCTGGCACGGGGGGCATTGCTTTACGTGTGAGGCCTGTCGCGAAGGCGACTTCGTAAACTGCGAAAACGCGAAAATCACCGGCATCAGCTTCGACGGCGGCTACGCCGAGTACCTGTGTGCCCCGCAGGAGGCCGTGGCGTCCCTGCCGCGTTCGCTTTCGTTCGTTGAGGCGGCTCCGCTGCTCTGTGCTGGGATCACGACGTTCAATGCCCTCCGCAACAGCGACGTGGGGCCCGGGGATCTGGTGGCCATTCAGGGCATCGGCGGGCTGGGACACCTGGCAATTCAGTACGCCGCGTCGTTCGGTTGCGAGGTGGCGGCGGTCTCCACGAGTGACGACAAAGAGACCCTGGCGCACGACCTTGGGGCCACGCACTTCATTGACGCGTCCACGACGGAGGCAGCAGAGGCCCTGCAGGACCTGGGCGGGGCGGACCTGATCCTGGCCACGGCCCCCAGTTCGGCCGCCATCACCCGCATCACCGGGGGGCTGGGCCGCGACGGCTCGCTCGTGATCGTGGCGGCGACGGGAGAGCCCGTGGAGGTATCCCCGATGGCCCTCATCCAGGGCCGCAAGTCGGTCTCCGGCTGGCCCAGCGGATCGGCTCACGATTCAGAGGATACACTCGACTTCAGTGCCCTCACCGACACGACGCCCATGATTGAGACGTATCCCCTTTCTGAGGCCGGCACAGCCTACGATCGCATGATCAACAATGACGCCCGCTTCCGCGTGGTGCTCGTGCCGGACGCCCGGTATGAGGAATAGGGCCCTACAGGTAAAATACGTACAGCATGGTGGTAGAGACCAGCAAAAAGAGCCCGGAAAGAATGCTCCCGGCCTTTAAATAGTCGGGCACGCGGTATCCGCCCGGCGTCATCAGGAGGGCGTTGACGTGATGGGTGGGCAGAATAAACGAGTTGGCTGCGCACACCCCCACCTGGAGCACAAGCACCTCGGAGCTCAGCCCCCCGATGCCCGAGAGCTCCAGCACCAGCGGCACCATAAGCACCGTGGCGGCCACGTTGGACATGAAGAGGGCGAACACGGTTGTGAGGGCCCCGAGGGTAAGCAGAATGAGGTAGGGGTGTACGGTTTGCACCGTGGCCACGAGCGACTGAGCAATGAGGGCCGCTGCTCCCGACGATTCCATAGCGATGCCAATGGGGATCAGGCCGGCAATGAGGAAAATCACCTTCCATTCGATGGAGCGGTAGGCCTCCTCGATGGTCAGGACGCCCCCGAGGATCATCGCTACGGCGCCGCTCAAAAAGCCAATCGAGATGGACAGGTCGAGCACCATGACCGTGGCGATGGCCGCCAGGAAGCCCGCTACAGCCACGCCGGCCTTTTCCGGGGTTTTTTGGTCGTCGGGGAAGGGAGTCACCGTGATAAAGTCTTCGCTTTCTTCGAAAAAGCGAAGGTAATCCCATTTGCCCTGAATCACGAGGGTGTCGCCGGCTTTGAGGGGGCGTTCGGCGCGCCCCTCCTCGATCACCTCACTGTCGCTAAACAAGAGCACGACCTGGGCATTGTGCGTCTCGCGGAGTGAGACGTCCCGCAGCGTTTTGCCCACCAGATTTGAGCGGGCCGGAATCACAATCTCCAGGTAGCCCGACGAGGAGCTGGATTGGGCCTTTTCGGTTTCTTCCCGAAGCTCCAGGTTGTGGTCCCGCGCGAACGCCTGTACGTCCCCCTGTCGTCCCTGCACGACAACCGTTTGGCCGGAACTGAAGGTCAGGTCGTCCCACATCGTGTGCTCCGTGCCGTCGGGGTCGAAGACGCGAAGGAGGTTTACGTTGTACATCGCCCCCATTCCCGACTCCTCAATGGTTCGGTCGACCAGTGGGCTCTTGGGCGGGAGATAAAACGTGTAGATTGTATCCGACAGGCCCCACACGTTCAGCAGACGCTTTCCGGGCGAGGTGGTGTAGTTGTCTTGCTCAGTGTACGGAAAGACGGAGGGGCCCAAGAGAGCGGAGTAGGCGATCCCCACCGTGAGGAGGGCAATTCCGATGGGCGTAACGGCAAACAGCCCGTACGGCTCAATGCCCTGGGCGGAGAGCAGGTCGTTGAGGATGATCAATGAACTGGTGCCGACCATCGTGAGCGTACCGCCGAGCAGGGCCGCAAAGCCCATGGGCATCAGCAGGCCGGAGATTGGGATCTGCTCCCGCTTCGAAATCCCCGTCATCACCGGCAAAAAGAGAGCGGCCGCACCGATGTTTTGCATGAAGCCGGACATGACGCCGACGGTCAGCGACACCGTCGAGAGAATGCGGCGCCGGCCCTTCCCGGCCACCTGCAGGATAAATTGAGCAATCCGTTCCGTGATGCCTGACTTGGACAGGCCGCGCCCCATAATCATAACACCGATGACGGCCCACACGGCGTTGCTGGAAAAGCCGGATCGCGCCTGCTCCGGCGTGATGCTTCCCGTCCACACCAGCGCCAGCATCGCGATGATCGCCACCAGGTCGATTCGGAACCACTCGGTGACGATAAGGGCCACCGTAATGCCCAGAATGACGAGGACGACGATCAACTGCGGATCCATTCGGAGGGAAAGAGGAATGGGAAGCAAACGATTACCGTCCCTAAAGTACGGAGACGGCGGCCAGATCGCAGGCGAATGTCCGTCCGCCCGCGTCTTTTCCAGAGACTTTCGTGTATGAGGCCGGGGATGGCATTAGCGCAGGGCCTCTTCCAGGGCGGTCGCGGCATCCGTCTTGGCATCGCGGTACTTCACGATGACGGGGGCGTAGAGCGACAGGCCGTGGGCCTCTCCAAAGTCGCCTTCTACCGAGCGGGAGCCGGGGACGACGACTGCTCCCGCCGGCACTTCCAGCGGCGCGTCGGCGGACGCGGTGTGCACCGTCTCCTCCACCAGGTCGTACAGGCGGGTCGAAGCGGTCAGGTTGACGCCCGCGGCGATGACGGCTCCTTCGCGCACGATGCATCCCTCGTAGAGACCCGCGTTGCCGCCCACGAACACGTCGTCTTCGATGATGACGGGCGCGGCGTGGACCGGCTCTAGAACACCGCCGACCTGGGCCGAGGCGGAGAGGTGGACGCGCTTCCCAATTTGCGCGCAGCTGCCCACCAGGGCGTGCGAGTCAATCATCGCGTCCTCGTCGACATACGCCCCCACGTTCACGTACATCGGCGGCATGCACACCACGCCCGGCGCCACGTAGCTGCCGGTCCGGATCGACGATCCCCCCGGCACTAGGCGCACGTTGTCGGCCTTCCGAAGCGGCTTGACGGGATAGGTGTTTTTGTCGTAGAAGGGAAACTGGTCGGTGGAGTAGTCCGCCATCCGGCCAATGCGGAAGCCCAGCAGGATGCCCTCCTTGACCCAGGCGTGGGTGGTCCACGAGCCGTCGTCCGTGGGGGCGGCGGCCCGCACCGCTCCAGCATTGAGGGCCTGGATGAGATCGGCCACGGCGTTGCCCGCCGGCCCGCGGGGGACGACATCGTCCTGGGCGGCGAGGTCTTCGATGCGCTGGCGCAGGTCAGTCATAAAACAGGAAAAAAGGAAGGAATGGGTTCGATGGTACACCCCAAAGCTGGCAAGGCCGCGCTCGTTTGTAAAGCCGTTGGCGACCGGTCCGCCCGTCGCCGCGGGAAAATGACGGAAAAATAGTCGGGCGTCGACGCCCGGCGGGCCATAGACCTTGCGACCGGCCCGTGCGCCCGCTATTCTACGACTCCTTGTCTTGTTGACAGTCAGCACACAGCCCATGAAGCGTCTCCTATTCTTCGTCCTCCTGGTGCTCAGCACTGGCCTTGCCTCGTGCCAGTGCGCCGACAAGCCCGACGTGGGGCCCGTGGAGGGGGAGGACGATGAGCAGCAGTCTCAGGTGATTCGGGTTCCCGGCGACCGGGTGTAGGCCGCTGGATCTGAATCGGCCCCACCGCATACCAATTGCCTGATCGAAAATGGGGGCCAACCATCCGATCCGTCCCGTGGCCGGAGCGCTGTGACCAACGAAAGGGCGTCCGTTGGAGATGCGAAGCGGCGATCCCCATCTGAGGCTCGGTCCAAGCAGGCACCGGTGCTGACCGAAGCAGAGGGGCGGCGGCTCCAGGCGCAACTGGGGCTGGGGCGAGGCCGGGAGCCGGACGATCCCTCTTCGCCTTGCAAGCGGTATCCTCCTCCGCGTCGGCTGTCTGACCTTCGCTCGTCGTTATGCCCATTCCGGACGAAAAAGTAGACGAGATTCGTGCCGCGGCCGACCTCGTGGACGTGGCGGGCGACTATGTCCAGCTGAAGCGGAGCGGCTCGCGCTTCATGGGCCTGTGTCCCTTCCACAATGAGGACACGCCCTCCTTCAGCATCGATCCGGACCAGAACCTCTACTACTGCTTCGGCTGCGGCAACGGGGGCGATGTCTTCAAGTTTGTCCAGGAGATCGAGGGCGTTGGCTTTCTCGAAAGCGTCCGCATTCTGGGCGAGCGGTACGGCATTCCATTGCCCGAGGAAGAGGCCGATCCGGAGGCGGCCAACGAACGCGAATCCATCCTGCACGCCCTTCGGTTTGCCGCTCGCTTTTTCTACCGCCAGCTCACGCAGACCGACCGCGGCCGCCCGGCCCTGGATTACCTCCGCGAGCGGGGCTTTCAGCCGAAGACAATTAAGCGGTTTGGCCTCGGCTACGCCCCGGACACGTGGGATGCCCTCTTGACGGCCGCCCAGGAGGAGCAGCTCGATCCTGATATTCTGGAGAAGGCGGGTCTCGTCGTTGAGCGCAACGACGGCAGCGGCTACTACGATCGCTACCGCGGGCGCGTCATCTTTCCCATTTTCTCCCACATTGGCAAGGTGCTCGCCTTTGCCGGGCGCATCCTTGACGGGGACGCTGATCAGCCGAAGTACATCAACTCGCCGGAGACGAAGGTCTATCATAAGAAGGAGGTGCTCTACGGGCTGCACCAGGCCAAGCGCAGCATCCGTCAGACCGACGAGGTGATGCTGGTGGAAGGATACACCGATGTCATTAGCCTGTCCCAGGCGGACGTGGGAAACGTCGTGGCATCCAGCGGCACGGCCCTCACTGAGGGGCAAATCGAGACGTTGGAGCGCTACGCGACGCGCGCCCTGCTGCTGTACGATGCGGACGTGGCGGGCGGCCGGGCGGCCATGCGAGGCATGAAACGGGTGCTAAAGCAGGGGATGGGCGCCTACGCGGTGGAGCTACCTGAGGGAAGCGACCCCGACGCGTTTGTACAG
>JAWOAQ010000148.1:0-5727 GCA_046498495.1 Salinibacter sp.
GAGTACACCCCGTCCTCGCTCGCCCCCCGGAACGCCAACCCCGCCAAGTACACCGTCCCCGACCCGTCGTGGGCCGCTCCCTGCAGCCCATCCCCCGAGGCCAGCACCGACGGGCTCCCCGACGCCGGCAGCTTGTACACGTACGTCGGCCAGGAATTTTCGGATGAGCTTTCGTCGGACCGCAGTAGGAAGTACGCGGTGTCGTTCCCGTCGACCGTCACCCCGTCGCACCGGTCAATCGGGTTGGACTCTCCGGAAATGTCAATGTTGAGGTCCCCCGCGGACCGCTCCTCGGTCAACCCCGACCCGTCCCACGAAAAAACGCCGCCGTCACTCGAATTGAAAAACACCACCTCCCCCCCCGACCGCTGTACCAAACACTGGGCGTCTGCCTCCCCACTTTCCGGCGTAAGGTCCGACTCGTCCGCAAACAGATCATAGGTCGCTTGCGCCGGCGCGGTCGAGACACCAAACAGAAGCAGAATTGCAGAAAGGGCAGTGAATCGTAGCAGTTTTTGCATAGCGCTGAAGGGATCTTTTCTCAGAAGTGCGAAGTGAAGCCCTGAAGCCCACCAAAAGAAACGGAACTTTGTTTTAACGTATCTCGAAAATACCCAAATCGAAAGACGTTGTAAAGGTCGCTCTTCCCTTTGGGCATTACGAAATGTTTTCCTCAAACGTGGCTTCTTGTTTGGGCGTTCGTTCTGAACCCGACTCGGGCTGCCCCACGGCACAGAGCGACAAAGGGAGGCGCCCAACATCGGCCATTCGGGGCATGAGCCCCCCTACTACACCACGGTGAACCGCTCCGTTCGCCTTCCATCCCAACCTGGAGTAGCAGCGAGTAGACACCACTGGACAATCTCGCAGCGTCGAGCGTCACTGTTGCGCGCCTGCCCTGCTCGCCGTCGACGAGGGTGGAGACCCGACGCCCCGGCACATCATACACGCGGAGGATGAATACACGCGGAGGATGACTTTCCGCCGCTCCGATAGCGACGGGGCTCAGTCGTTGTGCCACTGCCCGCCACGGCCCCGATCGTCGCCCGTTGGTCCCCGTCCTGCGCCTGAAAGGACCCGTTGTACGCCACCACGTACTCCATCCCCTGGTGCGTCACAATCCGTAGATCCTCAATGTCGTTGCTCGAGCCCGCAATGCTGAGGCCAACCTCGTGCAGGATACCAATTTCCGCCTGCCCTTCGGACGACACGAGCGGAGATGCCTCCGGCGGATGGTAAAAGCCACCGCCCCGCCGAGGGACGGCCACTACGGACGCTCTTCGGGGGGCGTCGGGAAGGGAGTCACGTCGTCCTCAGAGGACGGGTCGCTTTCGCCTCCCTCCCCTACAGCCGTCACACGGTAGTAGTACTTCGTCCCATTCTCCACCGACGTATCGGTAAAGGTAGATTCGGTCAGAGGTGCCTCGCTGACGGGCGTCCCACTCACAACCGAGGTAGAGTCGGTAGCGCGGTACACGCGGTACTCGTCGGCCTCCGCCACGCCCGTCCATGTCAGTGTCACGGCCCCGTCTTGTGATATCGCCTCCACGTTGGTGGGCGGCGACGGCGGCGCGGTATTTCCACCGCCACCGCCACTACATCCCACAAGCATGAGGACAAGGCTCAACAGGAAAAGCCCTCCTGAGCGAAGAGTCGAATCGGAAAAACGCATGGCGACTAAAATCAAGCACAGCGGGACAACGAACCGGGGCGCTTCTGTCAGCGAACGAGGAGAACTCTCTCGGTATGCTGAGTCTCATCGGTGGTCCACCGGACGAAGTAGACGCCACTGGCGAACGTTCCTCCGTCCCGATCCTTCCCATCCCACGTTGTTCGGTGCGCCCCTGCCTCCTTCCGACCCTCAACGAGGGTCTGCACCTCCCGGCCCAGCACGTCGTACACTGCAACCTGCACCTCCTGTGCCGACGGAAGCGTGTAGCGAAGCGTCACGCGGTCGCGGAAGGGGTTTGGGCGAGGATCTTCAACCGACAACTGGTTGGGGAGCTGCTCCACCGCCTCGGACTCGACGTACGACTGATCTCCAACCAACAGCTGAAGGGAGGTCGGGGTGGGGCCCGCCGAGAGGGAGACCGACTGCCGCTCTCGAAGGTCGTAGCGCGTGCCAGCGCTGTCGAGGAGCACAACGGCGTCCGTCCGCGGCAGGTCGTCGGCCCGGAGCGTAACGGAGCCCGTCGTGTCTGCCCGGAGCGTAAGGTCGTAGGTCTGTCCATCTGTTCCCTCCGGCCGTACGTCACGCGCCAACGCCTGTTGACGCTCCGGCGTGTCGCCCGAGGAACGAATCCGACTGCGTAACGACAGAGCCGAGAACCGGGAGGGCGGCCCTACCAAATCATGGCGGTCACGTCCCTCCTGGGCATCCGCTCGCTCCTCCACTCGCACCGCCGCCGTATCGGACCCACGGTGTGCGCGTAGCGTGACGGGGCGGGATGGGGACGCCGCAGCCTCCGTGCGCGAGGCCCCCGACGTCTCCGAGGCGACTGGGATCGTAAGCTGATCCAATCCCTGATCGTTGAGAAAATAGAAGGCCCTCCCCTCGGTGGCAGACGTAAACGTCGAGGCCGTATCAAAAATGCCATCGGTCCACGCCCACAGCGCCTGCAACGCCCCTCCGTTTGCCGCCTCCACGTCCGTCCACGACACGTCGACCGGCAGGGGATTGGAGATAATGTTCCAGCCCTCATGAAGCGGGATGGTCGTTTCTCCATCCGTCACCTCGACAGTGCTAAACGTGTCCTTCACCGACCAATCGCCCGTGCTTAGAAGCCAAAAGCCCCGGCCCGGTCGGAAGTTAAACTGGTCGCTCCCATCAAACTTCACGAAGAAGTCCTCCTCGCTCCCGTTGTCCCAGTACGCCTGCCATCCAACACCAGCGTCCTCGGACAGGGTCGACGCAAGCGCACGGTCGACCTGTCCCGGCAGAGCCACGAGCCGGTAGCTGTCTCCCGTGCCGGGATCGTCGAACGAGCGCGTCACGTCGACCGCCGTCTCCTGCGGCAGCTCGGCCTCCACGTCGTCCGGCGTCAGGCCGAGAAGCTGGTATCCCTCATCCGGCTCATCCGCCCCGGCGCCCGCATCGTTGAACTGCCCGAGCACGCCCTGGAAGGTGGCCCGATCCGGAATCTCCTCTCCTGCGAGGTCCGCCCCCTCCGGCACGCGAAGGACCAGCTCGTCCGAATTGTCGCTGATCGTGTAGTTCGTGTCGTCCTGGAACTGTTCATCGCCCCCGGCTTCGATCGCGAAATCCTCCACTCGCACGATCTCCGACTCGTACGCGTCCCCGTCCTGCGCAATGTCGCCAAGCGAAAGCGCGGACGCCTCGGGGAGGGGGTTGTCCTGCGAACGGATCTCGTACCCATCCTCGGGTACGTCCGTCACCTCCAGGAGCCCATTGTAGAACTCAAGGGTGCCGGTCACCTCCAGTCGTGTGCCCTCTCGGATGGTGCCCCCAAGGTTCTGGCCAAACGACCCGCCCGTCTCAAACACGTACAGCGCCCCGGTGTCGTCCTGAAGGTACGGCCCCTCGGGCCCCACGCGGGTGACAACACCCTCCACCGTCACCGTCTGACCGGCGCCCTGCTCGCGGGCATCCTCGATGGCAACCACGCCGGGCCCCGGCACGCCTGCCCCATAGGCTCGATCGGCCAGCGTCGAGTCGAGGATGAACGGATTGACCCGGTTGCCCTGGTAGGCCGCCTTGGCCAGGCTGCGCCGCAGCTCCGTCGCGTCGACCGGATCCTCCCGGTGCCACTCCAGCAGCGTCTCACGCTGGGACTCCAGGAACGACAGATCGGCCCGGTTCGGATACGCCATCGCGAAGTAAAATGCCGCCCGGGCCACGTCGCCCTTCTTGCTGTGGCGCGGTTCGAATTCCCCATTGTCGCTCGGGCTGCCACATGTGTTGCCGACCGACTCGGTGTACGTCTCCCGTTCCGTCGAGGGCGGTGAAGACTGCACCGTCTTCTCCCGAATCCATCGCTCGGCGTCAGCGTCTTCGATCTCGGCGTAGGGATAGTTGCACCGGTAGCTATTGGCCTCCTCCCAGGCGGGCGCAAGGATATACATGTTGCTGAGGGCAGGCTCTTCCTCCGGCCCCTTGCTGCGCGGCCACAGGTGCTCGGTGTTTACATCCTGATCGAGAAGTTGGGCGGTCGCGTCCCCCGCCGGATCCGCTTCTGCCTGAAAGCCACTGTAGATGGTTTCGACCGTCCCCTCGTCGTTCAGAATGCTTCGGTAGAGCGAATCGCGGGCCGCGTCGTACCCGATCGTCGGCGGGTTTCCGTACCGCTGCCGGAGCGAATCGAGGAGCCCCTGGCTGCTATCGCCTTCCACGAGCGGGGCCTGTGCCGTCGGATTGTCTAAAATCCAGAGCGTGAACCGGTCGGGCGCAGAAATCGCCCCGTCGTCCGAGGAGAGCACCACCTCTAGCCGCTCGACGCCCTCTTGCTCGCCATCGTCGACCGGCTCGAACGTGAGCGTCTGTGGCGCCGGATCGGTCCCCGAAAAGGTAAGCGTCTGCGGGCTGTCGAACCCCGTCACGTCAGTGCCGTTTTCGGCGGTACTGGCCGGTCCGACTTCCGCCGTCACCGAGACGTCTTCGTCCGTCTCCTTGTTGAAGACCTGCACCTGCACCGACACGGATTCGCCGCCCTCCTCGGCCCGCGCAAACAGGCGATTAAAGGCAAACGAGAGCGACGATTGCAGATCGCTCTCGCGCACGGGAATCAGCTGGTACTCCCCGCTGAACTCCCCTACGACCCCGGTATAATCGAACGATCCTTCGGGGATGGGCGTGCCACCGATCTCCGTCTCACCCGTGTCCTGCACGCGAAAGGTGAACGTTTCTGTCTCGTCCGTAACGGTGTAGGAGGTTTGATTCTCGAAGGTCCCCTCCGCCCCCTGCACACTAAGGCCCGCCACCTCCACCAGGACGCTCTCGTAGTCCTCCCCCTCCGCCGCGAGCGTTTCCAGGGTCACCGATTGCGGGTCCGGCACGCTCCCGTCCCCTTGCCCCGTATAGTCGGAGAGGTCGTCCTCATTGATTTGCAGCAGGCCGTTGAACTCGCTGAGCGTTCCTGACACTTCCAGCTGCGTGCCCTTCGCAATCGTGCCGTCCTGCACGTCGTCGTAGAATTCCCCGCTCGTCTGTCGCACCACAAGCCCGCTCGCCCCATTGGGTCCGCTGTCGTCCTGCAGTCGCACAAAGTCGCCAAACGCCCGCGTCACCGTCCCCTCCACGGTCACCTCTGCGCCCGCGCCCTCCTGGCGCGCCTCGTAAATGCTCTGCTGTGCCTGAGCGGGTGCCCCCACTGCTGCGGCGACGAACACAACAAGGCCGGCGAGCCACCAACGGGTCCAGTTCATCAAGACGGAGCTGTACAGCAAAAAAGCGTGCGTGAGAGTTTACCTCGATCCGGCGCCCGTGCCCCGGATTTGTCCAATTCGCAGGCGTCCGGATAAAGAGAGAGAAAGGGGACGGCCCCGCGGACCGCCCCCGTCTCTGTTCCGGGTAGTGTTTGGAGAATTAGTTCGTGGGCTGGCCGCTCACAACGATGTTATCGACCTGCCAGTCCGCCGCCTCTCCCCCCTCCGTTCCACTGGAACGGTACTGGAACGCGACGTACACCTCACTGCCCTGGAAACTGGACAGGTCCACCGCGCCCGAGTCGACGAACTCAAATTCGCCTTCGGAGAAAGTGACCTGGTCCG
>JAWOAQ010000189.1:0-9462 GCA_046498495.1 Salinibacter sp.
TCGAGTTCGCTCTGGATCGCCGTGAGCGGGGTAAACATGTTGTGGGCAGCGTCGGCCCGAAACCGCCGCTCGCGCCGGAGGGACGAGCGAAGCCGCTCGATGAGGCCGTTGAACGTCTCGGCCAGGCCCGTGAGTTCGTCCTTGACGCCAAAGTCAGTGGGCAGTTTTCCCGTCGGCCGGTCCTGCATCTCCTGTGCGGCCGCCGTGAGTGAGGCCACCGGACGGAGGGCCCGGCGGGCCAGACCGTATCCGACGACCATGGCGAGGCCGACGCCCGCCAGGATGCCCAGCGCGAGCCACCAGCGAAACGAGTGAAGCTGGCGGTGGATCGGCGATTGCAGTTTCGTCACTTCGAGCCACGAGGCGGACCGCGACCCGCTGTCAAGAGGCAGGTACAGCGACTGGGCTGAGGTTTTCCCCCACGTTCTTGTTTGAAGGGCGGAGGTGCCGGGTTGGGGCAGCTCGGCAGGGAGGGTGGGGCGGGACTGGAACGCTGGGCTTGCCTGAATCACTTCCCCACCAGGGCCGAGCAGGCGAACGAAGGTGCCGGGCGCGGCCCGAAGCGCGTGGGTTGAGGGGGAAGACGATGGGGGCGCCCCGCCGTGAGCGCGGAGATGCGCCTGCACCGCCTCGGCCTCCTCGCGGAGCCGGGCCTCGAGGTCATCATGCAGCCCGACGTGCACGCTCACGTAGAGCCCGACGACAAAGAGGGTGAGCAATACGAGGAGGCTCAGGCCGAACCACAGCGCGAGCCGCGTGGAGATCGACAGCCGGGAAAGGACAGAGCGTACGGGCATAGGAGGGAACTCGCGGGCGGTGGCGCTGCAGACTACTCGGACGGGGGGGGCGGCACCTGATCATCGGACGAAGGCGCGACGCTGAGCCGGTACCCGATCCCCCGCTCCGTTTCGATCGTGACCTCCGAGAGGGCACCGGCGCCAAGTTCGACCTCATCGAGGGCCTGCCGGAGGCTCGATACCGTCACGTCGATGGCGTTGGCCGTCACGTCGTAGAGGGAGCCCCAGACGCGTTCGGCAATGGTTGTCCGGGTGACGACCGTCTCTTTCTGGCGGAGCAGAAGCTCAAGCAGGCGATACGCCTTCGGCCGCAGGTCGAGTGAAGAGGGCCCGTAGCGGACGGTTCGGCGGGCGGTATCCATCGTGAGGGCCCCGGCCTGCAGGTGCGTCTTTTGGGTGCCGGGGGAGGCGGACGACTGCTCGGCACGTCGGGTCAGGGCGCGGAGGCGGGCCAGCAGCTCTTCGAAGGAAAACGGTTTGGTCAGGTAGTCGTCGGCCCCGGCGTCGAGACCGGCAACTCGGTGGTCGACGTCCTGGAGGGCGGTGAGCATCAGCACTGGGGTCGTGTCCCTCTCCTCCCGCAGTCGCTCAATGAGCGTGCGCCCGTCCATGCCCGGCAGCCGCCAGTCCACGATGAGAGCGACATAGGTTCCAGCCAGCGCTTCGGTCAGCCCTTCTTCGCCCTCCCTCGTCCAGTCGACGAGATAGCCCTCTTCCTCGAGGCCCCGCTTGATGGGGCCGGCCACGTCCTCCTCATCTTCGATAAACAGGAGCCGGCGGGTCTGGGGAGTGGCGCTCGTGGGCATGGGACGGGGCAAGGCCAAACCTTTTGGATTTCTAAGGTTGCCGACAACCTGGTAACAGCCGCCGGGACATATGTTATGGACGCGTTCGTCGCTCCATTGATCACAGTTGCCTGCCATGTGGCCCTTCGTGCTGGCGTTTTTGGGCTGGGTCGTCCTTCTGCTTTGGGGCTGGATCCAGGTCGGACGTTCGCTTAGCGCTTCGGGTCGGGACGATGGGACCGCGGAGACACACCCAGCGGCGGAGACGAGACCCGACCACGTAGGGCAGCGCGATCCCGACGACGTAATTCCGACGTTCCTTCACGACTGACGGATGACCTACGGTTTTTCTCGGATTGCCATTCTACTGGCGGCTGCTGTGGGATTGCTTGGCACGACGGCCCGGCCAGCGGCTGCACAACTGGGGGGCCGCGTGTCGACCGACGAAAGTGGCACCCCGTCCGAAAGCAGCGTCCAATCCGCCCACGCGCCCGACTCGCTGCGGACGGTCGGGCTTCGCGAGGCGCTTCGTCTCTTTCGGGAGAACAACCTCTCCCTCCGACGAGCCCAGTCGGAGGCGCAGGCGCGTCGGGGGGAGGCCCGGCAGGCACGGGCGTATCCCAACCCGACGCTGCAGGCCACGCACGAGCCGGTCTGGCGGGGTGGGGAGAGCCAGTCGGAAACGTACCTGAACGTCCGTCAACAAATCGAATGGAGCGGCCGATCGGCGCGAGTCCGGTCTGCCCGAGAGCGAGCGGCGGCGACTCAGGCCCGTACTGCGGCGGACAGCGCGCGCATGGCCGGACAGGTGGCCGAGGCCTACGTCGAGGCCGCCACGGCCGAGACGCGGCTCCGTCGACTACGGCAGGTGACCCGAGTATTTCGGCGGGCGGACTCCAGTATGACCAGTCGGCGACGTGAGGGCGACGCGTCCGGCTACGCTGCTCGGCGCATCCGGCTGGAGCAAGCACGGTACGAGCAGCGCCTGGCTGCGGCCCGGCTGGAGGTCCGAAACGCCCGAGAGCAACTCGCGCTTCTGATTCTTCCGGAGGGAACGCCGTCGGTGACGGCCGAACCCCTTCCATCGAGCAGGCCACCTGCCATTTCCATGCAAGAGGCCCTCCAGGCGGCGCTTCGACAGCGCCCGGAGCTGCGCCGCTGGCAATCTGCCGTCGAGGCCCAGGAGGCTGCCCGCCGGGCTGCTCGTCGAGAGGCGTGGCCGGACCCGTCGGTAACCGCCGGGTACAAGCGCCAGTCCGACGGCTTCGAGGGCGCCTTTCTTGGCGTCGGCATCCCGCTTCCCGTGTTTGATCGCAACCGGGGCGCCGCCGAGGCCGAATCCAGCCAACTCAACGTCGCCCAAACGCAACAGGCCCTCGCCCGCCGTAGGATCCGCAATGAGGTGCGCCGAGCCCATCGGGCGTACAGGTCTGCGCGCCGCCAGGGCCAACGTCTCGGAGACGATCTTCTGCGGGGCACCGACGACCTGCTCGGTATTGCGCAGTCCAGCTACGGCGAAGGCGAAATGTCCCTCGTCGAACTCCTCGACGCGGCGGACGCGTACCGCGACGCCCGCCTCACGAGCATCGACCTTCGAGCGGATCTCTGGAGCCGTTACTTCGGATTGCTCCAAGCAATGGGGCAGCCGCTCAACCTGCCGTAACCCGACCGTTCGTTTCAATCTGCTTTCCAACCTCGAGCACTTTGCGCCATGAACCGCAACTGGACCTCTTCGATTTTGGCGATCTTTCTTGCCGCCGCGCTTGCCCTCACGCTCCCGGCCTGCGGGAGCGACAGTGAGGAAAGCCATTCGCACGGCGAGGAATCCCATACCCACGCCGAAGGAAGTGCGCAGAGCCACGAAAGTGAGCACAGCCATGATAATGGCGACCATACCCCCGACGGAGACCACTCCCACGACGGCGACCACGCCCACTCGGACACTGCCGAGACGCGCCTCGATACCTCCGGCATGAACGCCGACAGTGCGGAGGCAAGCGGGAGTAGCCACAGTCACGGCGACCAGACCCACAGCCACGATGGCGAGGAGCACTCTCACGAGTAGTGGGTGTGCCTTTTTCGGATTTCCGCCCTCCAACGTCACTGTTCGTCCGCCCATGACTCTGGCTTCTCGTCTGGCACTTGCCATTCTCCTTGGCACCGGCGCGCTTCTCCTTGGCTGCAGTGGGGATTCCTCCGGGGACGACTCGCACGGAGGGGACGCCCACAGCCACTCCGCGACCCAGACGACAGAGGAGAGCGCCCACGGAAGCGGAACTGCCACGACAACATGGTCTGATCGTCTCGAAATATTCGCCGAGCATCCCGTGATGGTGGCGGGGCAGGAGAGCGCGCCCTGGGCCGTGCACGTGACGCGTCTGGGCGAGCACCGCCCGCTCAGAGAGGGAACGCTCACGCTCCGCTTCCGCCGCCCGGACGGCGCGGCGTACGTGCACACGGTGGAAGGGCCGCCGGATCCCGGCATCTTCACCCCTCAGCCGACGATCCCAGAGACCGGGACATTTCGTCTCTTTGTGGTCGTGGAGGGGGCGCAGGCGGGAGACACCGTTGAGGTTGGCGACGTGACCGTCTACGAGAGCGCCTCGGCAGCGCCTGGGCCTTCAGACAGTTCGGCAGAGATCTCGTACCCCAAAGAGCAGCAGTGGGAAACGGCCTTCGGCGTCGCGGAGGCGCGGGAGCGGACGGTCCAGCGGTCCATCGAGGCCTCCGGCACGGTTGAGCCGGTCGCGGGGCGCCACGCGAAGGTGTCGGCACCGGTGAGTGGCCTCACGCCTGCCCGTGCGAACCTGGACATGCCTGGGCCCGGCGACCGGGTGCAGGAGGGGCAAACGCTCGGCATCCTCAGCCCCTCGGGCGGAGAGGGCTCCTACGCCGACCTGAAGGGCCGCGTCGAACGACTGGAGCGGGAGGTGCGCCGGTCCGAGCGGCTGGTCGAGGCCGAGGCCATTCCGGAGAAGCGACTCGTCGAAGCGCGGCACGACCTGGAGCTGGCCCGGGCCGCGCTCGAATCGATGGGGGGAGCCAGCGGAGGGGCGGTGCCCGAATCGGCGTCGGGTTCAATTGAGAAGACCACAGGTGATTCCGGATTCAATTACCACCTGGAGGCCCCAATCAGCGGACGAGTTCAGGAGCGCCATCTCGCGCCCGGAAGCCGCGTGGAGGTCGGCACGGTCCTCTACACCATTGTGGACCCGAGCCGCGTGTGGGTTCGTCTCCGGGTGCCCGCCGAACACGCGTCCGCTGTAAGCGGGGCGACTGGGGCCGTGTTCACCGTTGAGGGCCGCGACACCGCCTACGAGGCAAGCCGAGTGGTCTCGACGGGGGCATCCATCGATGCCGATACGCGAACGCTCCCCGTTCGCCTTGAAGCGTCCAATCCAGATGGCGCGCTCAAAATTGGCATGATGGCCGATGCCCGACTCCTTCTCGACAACGGTGAGCCCGGACTCACCATCCCGAATGAGGCCATCCAGACCGAAGACGGCCAGCCGGTCGCCTACGTGCAAACCGGCGGCGAGTCCTTTGAGCGGCGGCCCCTGCAGCTCGGCCCCACCGATGGGCAATACACCCTCGTCGAGCGGGGCGTGCAGGCGGGCGAGCGCGTCGTTACGACTGGGGCCTACCAGGTCTACCTCGCTTCGCTGAACACCAGCCAGATCGGCCACGGACATACGCACTGATTGGAGTTTGGAGGCGGGATTCGGGGTGTGGACTCGGCTCATCCTTTTCCATCCACGCAGGCAGCAAGATGCTCGATCGCACAATTCAATGGGCCCTTACGAACCGGCTCGTGACGCTCGCCTGCGCCACGCTTCTCCTCGCGGCGGGGGGCTACGCGGCCCTAACGATGCCGGTGGACGTGTTTCCGGACCTGACGGCCCCGCGGGTGACGGTCCTCACCGAGTCGCACGGCATGGCCCCGGAGGAGGTCGAGAAGCTGGTCACCTATCCGATCGAGACCGCCGTGAACGGGGCTGCGAGCGTCCGGCGCGTGCGGTCCAGCTCCGCGCAGGGCTACTCTATCGTGTGGGTCGAGTTCGAGTGGGGGACCGACATCTACCAGGCCCGCCAGATTGTAAGCGAGAAGCTCCAACTCGTAGGCGGCCAGCTGCCGGACGGGGTGGACGCGCCCGTGATGGCGCCGATCACGTCCATCATGGGCGAAATTCTACTGGTGGGCCTCACGAGCGAGGACCACTCGATGCGCGAGGTGCGAACGGCTGCCGACCGGACCGTGCGCCGCCGTCTACTCGCCGTGGACGGGGTGGCGCAGGTGATTCCCCACGGGGGAGAGGTGAAGGCCTACCAGGTCATCGCCGACCAGGAGCGGATGCGGACGCTCGGGATTTCCTTGTCGCAGGTGATGGAGGCGGCGGAAGGTTCTAACGAGAATGCGGCGGGGGGCGTCTACCAGCAGGACGGGCAGGAGGTGCTCATTCGTGGCGTCGGGCGGACCAATGAAATCAAAGAGATTGGGTCCACGGTCGTGACGAGCCGCGATGGGGCACCGATCCGGCTTCGGGACGTGGCGGAGGTGAAGATCGGCACCCAACGGCCCCGTCTCGGCACCGGCTCGGTGAGTGGCGAGCCGGGCGTCATCGTTTCTATCCAGAAGCAGCCCGGCGCCAATACGCTCGAACTTACCGAGCGGGTTTCCGCCGAACTCGACCAGATCGAGGGGCAGCTTCCCGCGGGGATGGAGGTGAACCGATCGATCTTCCGGCAGGCCGACTTTATCTCCCTCGCCGTCAGCAACGTGATCGAGGCGCTGCGGGACGGGGCCCTCCTCGTGATCCTTATTCTGTTTCTCTTTCTGTGGAACGTGCGGACCACGGCCATCTCGATTCTGGCCATTCCGCTCTCGCTGTCGGTCGCCCTGGTGGTGATGTACGGCCTCGGCATTACGATCAACACCATGACGCTGGGCGGGCTCGCCATCGCGATCGGGGCGCTCGTGGACGACGCGATTATCGACGTGGAGAACGTCTTCCGACGGCTCAAGGAGAATGCGCAGCGACCGGAAGAGGAGCAAAAAAATGTCCTCCGTGTGGTCTACGAGGCGTCGATGGAGGTGCGCGGTCCCATCCTGAACGCCACGCTCATCATCAGCGTCGTGTTCGTCCCTCTCTTCTTCCTCTCCGGCGTGCAGGGACGGCTCCTCCAGCCGCTGGGCCTGGCCTACATCGTCGCCATTCTCGCCTCCTTGTTTGTGGCGGTGACGGTGACGCCGGTCCTCTGCTACTACCTGCTCCCGCAGTCCTCGACGGTGCAGGAGGGGGAGGAGACGTGGCTGGTGAAGCGTTTGCACGGGGCCTACCGCGCTACGCTGGACTGGGTACTGGGGCACTCCCGGTTTGTGCTTGGGGCCGCCGCCCTGCTGCTGGCGGCTACGCTGGCGACGCTTCCGTTTATGGGGCGCGGCTTCCTGCCGGAGTTCCAGGAGGGGACGCTTGTCATCAGTGCGGTTACGGCACCCGGGACGAGCCTACAGTCATCAACCGGCATCGCCCAGGACATTGAGGATCGGCTGCTGGACCACCCGGCCGTCGAGGCCACCTCCCGCCGCACCGGTCGGGCGGAACTGAGCGCCCACGCGCAAGGGGCCAATGCGTCGGAGGTCGACGTGCAGGTGGACCTCTCGGGGAGGGAAATGAGCGAGGTCACTGCCGACGTGCGCGCTCGCCTCTCGTCGATCCCAGGGACCAACATCACGATCGGCCAGCCCATCGGGCACCGCATCGACCACATGCTCTCGGGGACGCGGACGGATATCGCCCTCAAAATCTTTGGGCCGGACCTGTACGAGCTGCGTGACCTGGCGGGGCAGGTGCGAGGAGCCATCGAGGGCACGCCCGGCCTCGTCGACCTCTCCGTGGCCCGACAGGCCGATGTGCCCCAGCTTCGCCTCTATCCGAAGCGCCAGGAGATGGCCAAGTACGGCGTGACTCCTGGCCACCTCAACCACGCGGTTGAGGCCCTGGTGGGGGGAGAGAATGTCTCCCAGGTGCGCGAGGGGCAGTTGGCCTTTGGCCTCACCGTGCGGCTCGATTCTTCACGCCGCGCCGGGGCCGAATCCATCCGCAACGTTCTCATCGATACGCCTACCGGGCCGACCGTGCCGGTCTCTCGCCTTGCCACCGTTCAGCACGAGCGCGGTCCCAACACGATTAGCCGCGAGGACGTGCAGCGCAAGATCGTCGTCTCGGCCAATACGAGCGGGCGCGATGTAGGCAGCGTCGTAGCCGACTTGCAGCGGCGCATCGGGGATCAGGTCCAGATGCCGGAGAACTACTACTACGAGGTGGGCGGGCAGTACGAGAACGCCCGGCAGGCGTCCCGCCGAATCGGGTGGCTCTCGCTGGTTGCGCTCCTGGTCGTTTTCTTGCTTCTGTACCAGGAGTTTGGCAGTGCCCGGGCCGCAACGCTCGTTCTCGTGAACCTGCCGCTCGCGCTCACCGGCGGGGTGGCGGCGCTTTTTCTCTTCCTTGGGGGAACGCTCGATATTGCGGCGATGGTCGGGTTCGTCACCCTCTTCGGCATTGCCGTGCGCAACGGCATCCTCCTCGTGAGCCACTACCTCACTCTTCTCCAGGAGAACAAATCGCTCCGCGAGGCCGTCGTGCAGGGCTCGATAGAGCGGCTCAACCCCATTCTCATGACGGCCCTCACGGCAGGCCTCGCGCTCGTCCCGTTAGCGCTGGGCGGGGGGGAGCCGGGCAAGGAAATCCAGACTCCTCTTGCCATCGTGACGATTGGGGGACTACTCACCTCCACCCTCCTTAACATGGTCGTCGTGCCCGTGCTCTTCGACCGGTTTGGCGATGCGGAGCAGTTCCGGCAGAAGCAGGGGCAGGAGCTTTCGGTGTGATGGGGGAGCCGTACCGAAACGCCGATCGGGTGGACTCCTCACGCTGAGGCGACTGATTTGTGGAAGCGTGCTCGAAGAGGCGCAGGCATTTTGGGAGAACCGGGGCGACTCGATTTACGATGTGCTCTCTGCTCAATCGACCTTCATTTTAATTTGACAGATGAGCTTATTTTGTCGGTCTTTTTAATTTGAGACCGAGAATCCCCGATGACTCAGTATTTCCTGGGTCTGGATAGCTTTCCTCAGAGTTCGTCGGGGCGGACCTCTAGCCAGTCGGCCGTCTTGTCCAGGCCGCCGTTTCGAAGCACCTGGAGGTACTCGGATGCAGTCAACGGAGGCTTCCGCAAAGAAGCGCGGTGCCGCGCCGCCACCTCTAGAATCCGCTCCGGCAGCCGGTCTATCAAGGTGCTGGCGAGTTCGTCGGGGCTGATTGCCTCAAGTCCGTGTGGATCAAACCTATCCTCAGGAAAATCGCTCAGGTTGAACGAGACGATTTGACACTCCCCCCCTCGCTAAAGCGAGGAGATTCTTGGGTGGTTCTGCCCACCCTCTCACGGGTCAACGAAGCAACTTGACATGCAGAGGTTGGATTCTCACCGGATTACAGTATTGAGTAGAGTGCTCTTCTCGCGCTCTACTCAATACTGTAAATTTTGAGCGAGGAGGCGATCAGTCAAGGTCTGCCTGCGGGCAGTCAATCCGGGCGCTCTACGACACGGCTACAGAAACACCGATGCTGATCAAGCTGAGGGGAGCCAGTTCCATCGGACCGTCCGGTCGGGGCGGACCGGCTCGCGAAGACTTCGGGCGAGATCGGTCAGTGCCAGTCCAACGATGATGGAGAGTATCGCGACCAAATACTCCAATTGAGACATGTCGAGGGGAAAGCTGCGTCGGACGTGGTAGGTTTTGCGATTAGCGGCGGACCACCTGCAGGGCGGAAGAGATTGCAAGGCGCGTTCATTCTTGATCGACGAGCCGGAAAACGTGC
>JAWOAQ010000195.1:0-4082 GCA_046498495.1 Salinibacter sp.
GGCGACCTACGGCGAGGAAAATGCCCTCTGGGACGGCCGGGACGCCGAGGGGTTCACGCCGCTGGCTGCGGTTCCGGCCCGGCTTGCCCAGACGGCCCGCGAGGGGAGCGGCCCATCGGCGACCGAAGACGTCGCCGTCTCCGACCCCGCCGCGCAGTCGCCCTGAAGCGGGAGCGCAGGGGGGCAGGCCGCCCCTGCGCTCCTCCGCCCTGCGCTCCATCCCATCCCGCCCCGGTTTTGCACGCCCCGGGGGGCCACGCCCCGGCTACTCACGCCCGATTCTCCGCGCCCGAATCTCCACGGCTTATGCCCGACGATCCCCACACGACGCAGCCCGTCGACAAAATCGCCTCCAGTACGGCCCACTGCGGAATCGAGTCGCCCGCGGCTCTTTCCCCGTACGTTGTGGCCCAGCACGGCTACGTGGTGGCGGTGCGGGCCCTCGATGAGAAGCAGCAGTACGACGAGGTGGAGTGCCAGGACGGCGTCTTCCGCCACGTGAACGAGGGGGATGTGCTCGCGGGGACGCTCGGCGGTCGTCAGGCCCTGCGGGGCTACAGCGGACGGGTGCCCCGCCACATTTCGCCTGGCGACACCCTGCACGTTCTCAACCTGGGCGGCCTCATCGGCGAGTGCACGGCCGGCCATCCCGAGGTGGGCCCGGCCCTTCCGGTGGAGGTGCTGGGGGCCGTGATGGTGCCCCGCAACGGGCACTGGGTGCACGCCCGCATTCAGGAGGACGCGCTGGAGATGGTGCACCGCCTGGAGGCCTCCGTTCCCATTGTGAACGTGAGCGGCACGGCCATGGACACCGGCAAGACCCAGGCGGCCAGCCGCATTGTGGAGGGGCTTACCGAGCGGGGGCTCCGGGTGGGGGCGGCCAAGCTCACCGGCGCCTCCCTGATGCGCGACACGCGGCGAATGCGCGACCACGGGGCGGCGGCCGTCGCCACGTTCACCGACGCGGGGATCGCCTGCACCGTCGAGGACGCCATCACACCGGTTGCGAAGGGCGTGATCCGGCACCTCAACGAGACAGCCGACCTGGACGTGATCGTGACGGAGATGGGCGACGGCTTCGTCGGCTACTACGGCGTCGACGACCTGTTGCGCGACCGGGAACTGCAGTCCTTTATCGCGGCGCACGTCGTGGCGGCCGCCGACCTGTCCGGGGCCTGGGCCGCCGCGGAGCTCTTCCGCGACCGCTACCACGCTGACATCACGGCCGTCACCGGCCCGGTGACGGACAATGACGTGGGGCGCCGCTACGTCACGCAGCGCCTTGGCGTGACGGCCCTCAATGCCCTCCAGCAGAGCGCGGCCCTTGTCGGCCGGGTCGGCGCGGCCCTCCCGGGATCGGTTGGCCCGGAGACGGCCGAGGCGCCGGACGCCCCGCCGCCCGAGGACGAACTGCTCCTGGCGTCGCAGCCGGCCGCCCCTTCGGGTCCTGACCCCGTCGCCTCCTAACCATGTGGCCTCCACCATGTGGCCTCCTAACCCCGTCGCCTCCTGACCCCGTCGCGCCCTCTCGCATCCAACTGTGCAACGACCGATGTCCCGTTTCGCCGCCTCTTCGACTGCTGCCCGCCCGCCGACGGCGTCGCCCCCCGCCCGGGTGGGCGTTCTCCACGGGGCCGGCTACGTGGGGGGCGAGCTCCTTCGCCTTCTCGCGGGCCATCCCCACGTCGCGCTCGGGGCGGTTACGAGCCGCACGTTTGCGGGGGCGCCCGTCGGCGCTGCGCACGCGTCGCTCCGCGGGCAGGTCGACCAGGCGTTCGTTGCCCCGGATGCCCTCGACGCTGGGGCCCTTGACGCACTGGTTGTGGCGGCGGAGCACGGGCAGAGCATGCACCTCGTGCCCGACCTACTCGACGCGGGATTTGAGGGGCCGATCGTGGACCTGAGCGCGGACTTCCGGTTTCGTGACCCGTCGATGTATCCGACGTGGTTCGACGAGGCGCACCCGGCGCCCGGGCTGCTGGCGGAGGCGACCTACGGCCTGCCGGAGATTGACGACGGACTCGGGGGGGCGCGGCTTATCGCCAATCCGGGCTGCTACGCCACCGGCATTGCACTTGCCCTCGCTCCGCTGGCGGCGTCCGGGCCGCCGTTTACGGCCCACGTCACCGCCCTGACCGGCGCCTCCGGCTCGGGGGCTACGCCCTCGACCGCCACCCACTACCCCACCCGCGACGGCAATGTGCGGCCCTACAAGGTGCTGGCGCATCAGCACGATCCCGAAGTCCGGCAGGCCCTCGGGGGCCACGTCGACCTCCAGTTTGTGCCGGCCTCCGGCCCGTGGACGCGTGGCATCTGGGGCACGGCGCAGATCGAGGGGCTTTCGGAATCCGAAACGACGGTCGCGGAGGCCTTCGAGGCCCTGTACGCCGACGCGCCCCTTGTGCGCTGCACGCCCGGCGTGCTCCCTGCCCTGCAGCCGACCGTCGGCACGCCCTTCTGCGACCTCGGATGGCAGGTGCAGGGCGAGACCCTCGTCGTCGGCTTTGCGCTCGACAACCTGCTGAAAGGGGCTGCGAGCCAGGCCCTCCAGAACCTCAATCGTGCGCTTGACCTCCCGGCCCCTACCGGTCTCCTGCCGCAGCCCGCTGCGCCCCCGGCGTAACCGCCCCCCCTTCGCACCGCCGGGCCGCGGTCCGGCGCCCTTTGAATCGAACGGCCTCTACCGATGACCACGGACGAGATCATCAATCTCGAAAACCAGCTCGAAATCCCGACCTACGACAAGATGCCGATGGCGCTGGTGAACGGGCACGGCACCTCTGTGTGGGACGCCGAGGGCACCGAATACCTCGACTTCTACGGCGGGCACTGCGTGTCGCTGCTCGGCCACTGCCCCCCGTCCGTCGTGGCGGCCGTGCAGGAGCAGGCCGAGCACCTGCTCTTCTACTCGAACGTGGCCCACAGCCCCGTCCGCGCCCGGGCGGCCCAGCGGCTCACCGCCCTCGCCCCCGACGGCCTTGGCCACGTGTTCTTTGCCAACTCCGGCTCGGAGGCCAACGAGACCGCCCTCAAGCTGGCCCGCAAGCACACCGGCCGGTCCGGCGTCGTGGCGCTGGAGGGCGGGTGGCACGGGCGCACGCTGGGCAGCCTCGCCACCGTCCACGACGACGCATACCGCGCCCCCTACCGGGACGTGCTCCCCGAGACGACCTGGGTCCCGATGGGCGACCTCGGCGCGGCGGAGGCGGCGCTGGCCGCCGAGGACGTGGCCGCCGTGATCCTGGAGCCGATTCAGAGCATCGCCGGGATGCGTGCCGTGCCGCCCGAGTACGTGCAGGGCCTCCGCACGCTCTGCGACGCCCACGGCACCCTCCTGATTTTCGACGAGGTGCAGACGGGCGTCGGCCGCACCGGCACCTTCTCGATGGCCGATCCCCTGGGCGCCACGCCCGACCTTATTGCCCTCGCCAAGAGCCTGGGCGCCGGCGTGCCGGTGAGCGCCGTGCTGGTGGACGACGCCGTGGCCGCCACGGTGGAGCCGGGCGACCAGGGCTCCACCTTTGGCGGGGGCATGCTGGCGATGGCCGCCGTGGAGGCGACCCTGACGACCCTGGTCGAGGACGACCTGATGGCCCGCGCATCTGAGATTCACGCCCGGATGGCCGAGGCGGTGGGGCCGGTCGTGGAGGCGGTGCGGGGGCGGGGCTGCCTGATGGGGCTGATGCTGGACCGGCCCGTCGGCCCCGTCCTCGACGCGCTCCGCGCCCAGGGCGTGCTGGCGGGCGGCTCCGCGGACCCCCACGTGATGCGCCTCATGCCGCCCCTGGTGGCCACCGATGCCGACGTCCAGCACTTCGCCGAGGCCCTCCGGGCTGCCCTCCAGGCCGTCCCGGCGCCGGCGGTGTAAGCCGAATCCTGTTTGCGGTTTTCCATTCATTGCCCCAACGTCCCCATGAGCGGTTCTTCCCCTGCTTCGCCCCCAACCACGGAGGCCCAGCACGTCCTGCGCCTGGACGACCTTCCGGATCCCGTCTGGGAGGGCCTCCTCCGCGGTGCCGTGGCGCACCGACACGACGACACGCGCCACGGCACCGCGGAGGAGGCCCTCCCAGACGGGATCC
>JAWOAQ010000205.1:0-2721 GCA_046498495.1 Salinibacter sp.
GGATCAATGAAGATAAAAAAGAATATGAAGTGCGTATGTCGGTGCTCGTCCGGCTGAACAACGAAAGTGAACTGAGCGCACCGGTGATTTTAAAACTTTAATTGGCTTGGGACCGCCGCCGGGAGGCCGAGGCGGAGGAAGGGGCAACGCGCCGCACGGTGCCCCTGGAGGACGACGGCAATCCCAGCTACTACAAGGGGGAAGACAACCTGCGCCAGCTCGACACGCCCGCCTACGAGCGCCGCAGCACCCCGCCAAACACCGACGAGCCCGAGGCGCCGGCGGAGCACGACGAGGTGGATGAGCGCGACGAGGCGGACGACGAGGCGGACGACGACACGTCGGCCTCCTCGGGAAACGTGCGCCGGCTGCGGGCCGATGACCTCGACGACCGGACGGACCGCGGCGAGCGCGACCGCTCCGACGACGCCGGGGAAGACGACACAGACACCCCGGCCTTCCTTCGCAAGATGATGGACTGAATCGGTTGGACGTGTTGGGGTGGGGCTCCAGCCGTTTGTCGCGCAGCCCATCCGCCCAGCACGAACATCCAACATAGACCCTTGGGACCCCTCAGCCCCCACCGTCGGCCCCGTCCCCCGTGGGGGCGCCCTCCTGCGCGGCGTCTGAGCAGCGCCGCGTAACTGTGGTTCCCTGGACGAGCGCCCGGGTTGTGGGGCCTGCTCGTCTTCTCCCAACGCCACGCCCGCCGCGCCACTGTGCCGGGGGCGTGGCGTTTTTGTGTCTGGGGGGACGCGTCATGTCCGGAGTGGAGGGCGGCGTTGGGTAGGGTGGACGGTGCCCCCGTGGTCTTGGGGCCGTTCGCGTTTCCTTCCGCACCGCCCTCCCATTGACGATGTCCTTCTATTTTCCGACGTTCTCTCCACGTGTACTCGCTCTCATTTCACTTCTCTTAAGTCCGGCGCTCCTGCACGCACAGGATCCCCCCGATCCGGCGCCGCCCGGCGATCCGAACACGCCCTGTACGCGCGAGACCGACGAGTTCAAACAGCAGACCGTGACGCGCTGTGAGCCGCTCTCGGCGGAGGTCGAAGAACAGCCGGCCGAGACGATCTATCGCGTCCGCGTGGTGCTGGGCCGACTGGACGGGGAGGCCTATCTGCTCGTCTCCACGGTGTCTGAGTCCTGGAATTTCCTGCGCGACGACACGGCCTACGCCCTGATTGACGACGAGAACCACGAATTCCAGCTGATGGAAATCGACCGGGAGGTCGACGGCGGGCAGGTCGCCGAGCAGAACGCCCTGATGCTGGATGCCGAGGCGCTGGACGCCCTGGCGTCGGCCGCAGAGGTCCGCGTGAAGGTTGGACAGGCCGTGCTCCGCCTCCCCGCCGACGCGCTGCAGGCCCACGCCCAGGCGCTCCAGGACGCATAGCCGTTCGTTGGTTTCCTACATTTTCCCCGTTTCCCTCCGCCATGTCACTCGATGCCCCGTCGACCCTCGATCGACTCCTGTCGCTGTTCCGGGACGGGCACGCCCTGACCCAGGCCGAGATCAGCGATCGCCTCGACGTGTCGCGCCGCCACGCCCGGCGCCTCCTCCACGCCCTGCAGGAGGAGGATGTGCCCCTGCAGGAGGAGCGGCGGAACCGGAGCAAGGTCTATTCGCTGCCGGCTGAGGAGCTGTCGGTCGAGGACGCCCCGGTGGACCTCACCGAGCGGCAGGCCCTCGCCCTGGTGGTGGCCGCCGAGGCGGGCCGTGCCGCCCTTGCGCCCACGCCCCTGGCGGGGCCGTTGGAGGAGGGGTTTCGCAAGCTGCTCGACCGCCTCGAACGGGCCAGCGGCACCTACGACCTCGACCGGCTCCGCGCACAGTGGCACTTTGGCACCGAGCCGGCCGACTCCACCTTCGAGGGGGACGTCTTCGACACGCTCGTCGATGCGCTGAACGAAGGGCGGCCCGTGCGCATCGCCTACGATCCCGCCTCCGCCTCGGACGCCCCGCGGGAGCGAACGATCAGCCCGCTGGTGCTGGCGGCCCCGGGCGGCTCCTGGCGCTGCGTGGCCTACTGTCACTTCCGCGAGGCCCCGCGCGACTTTACGCTGAGCCGCATCGCCAACATCACGCTGCTCACCGATCGGGTGGCGGCCGATCCGCCGGACGACTTCGACCCCGACCTCTACTTTCGGGAGCGGTTCGGCGCGCTGGGGGGCACCACCCGGGTGGTGCGCCTCCGCGTGGCCCCCGACGCCGCCCAGTACTTCCGCGAGAAGTCGTACCACGCCAGCCAGGTGATCGAGGAGGAGCAGCCGGACGGTCACCTGGTGGTGTCGTTCGAGGTGGCCGGGCTGGAGGACATGGCCTCGTGGGTTCAGTCGTGGGGCCTCAGCGTGACAGTGCTCGACCCGCCCGAGCTGGCCGACCGGGTGGCCGCGGCGGCCCGGGCCCTCGCCGCCCGCTATGAGGACGGCGAATACGGAGACGACGCGGCGACGGGGACTTCGGACACGGGACGTCCAGGGACGTAGGACCCGCTCCGTATCCTCCGAACGCACTGGTGATTGCATTGCGCCCCTCTGCCCATGTCGTCTTGTCTGCCGACGCCCCCAGCCGGACGCGCAACGTCCGAGACCGCGACCGTGGCCATTCGATTTGCGTCGACCCAGGGCGCGCGCCTGAAGCGGGCCGCCCCGGGGGGCGGGTCCGTACGGCAGGGCCTGTGGGTCGAGCGACCCCTTCTCCTCAAACGAGCCGACGGC
>JAWOAQ010000220.1:0-11055 GCA_046498495.1 Salinibacter sp.
GAGTTGCCCATGGCATCCGCCATGCGGGCACAGGCCAGCGCCAAGACCCGGGAGTCAACGCCCAAAAATGAAGACGTCGGAGACGTCGTTTCCATGCGGAGCCATGCAATCAACAATGGAGAACTGAGGGACACTCGTCCCCCAGGGTCCGTTAAACGGTCCCGATGGGGGCCGTGGACACCACGCAACTGCCTGCCCACGATTGCTGCGGGGAGCGAAACGACGCCAACCGGCGAGACGGTCCAACTGGACGAAATTCTCTCATTTGGCGCCGCGCTCCCGCCCGAGTCAAGATCTATATTGAGCGGACGACGCACGATTCCTGGTGGTTTGTTATGCCGCATCCGACCCCCTGGATTGGGTTTGAGGACCTGATTTCCCTTTTGCGAGGGCGTCCTATCGCCGTGTTGAGCGGCGCGGGGATCAGCACGGAGTCGGGCATTCCAGACTATCGCGGCCCCGAGACACGGGATCGCGACCACGATCCCATTCGGTATCAGGCGTTTGTGAGCAGTTCCGCCGTGCGATCCCACTACTGGGCCCGCAGTGCAATCGGATGGCCTACCTTTGCCTCGGCACAGCCAAATGATGGGCACCGGGCGTTGGCCCGCCTGGAGAATGCCGGGCACATCGAAGGAATCATTACACAAAATGTGGATGGACTCCATCAGGCAGCGGGGAGCTCGCACGTGGTCGAACTGCACGGCAGCCTGTCCGAGGTTGAATGCCTGGATTGCGAGGCTCTGGTCTCTCGGCAGCATCTACAGCGTCGGCTGAACCGCCTCAACCCCCACTGGACCGATCGGGCGGCCGAGATAAACCCGGACGGCGACGCCCAGCTCCCTCGGTCCGCCACCCGCGGATTCTGCGTTCCCTCGTGCCCGAACTGCGGAGGCGTCCTGAAGCCCCACGTGGTCTTCTTCGGAGAAAATGCCGACCCGGCACGGGTCGACGCCGCGTGGAATGTTCTCCGGGAGGCCGAGGTGTTGCTCGTGTTGGGCTCCTCCCTGACTGTCTACTCGGGCTACCGATTCGTGCGCACAGCCGCTCAGAACGACGTCCCCATCGGGATCGTAAATCTTGGCGACACCCGAGGCACCCCACACGCCACAGTGCACCTGGAGGGCAGGACGGGCGTCGTTCTTCCTCCCGTGGCGGACGCGTTGCTTCCCTCCGTGTAGTTCTCGTTCCACGTCTACGATGCCGTCCTCCCGACAGCTGACGGAGACCCAGCACGCCATTATTGCCCACGGCGACGGGCCGGCCGCGGTGGTGGCGGGCGCTGGCACCGGGAAGACGACGGTCCTTGCCCGCCGGGTGCGCCGCCTCGTAATGGAAGAGCACGTGCCGCCCGCCTCCATCCTCGTGAGCTCTTTTGGCCGCGACACCATCGACGACCTTCAGGCGGCCCTCCACCGCCACAACGTCACGGGCGTCACCACCTGCACCCTGCACGCCCTGGGGCTCCGCATCCTGCAAACGGCCGACACCGACGCCCCCTCGCCCGACGATCCCGACCCTTCTCCCCTCGATCAGGCCCACGCCCTGGCTCGGTCGGCCCTTGCCGCACGGGCTGCCGCACGGGGCGTGGATGCCGATGACCTGCGCTACAGTGCATCGGAGCTCGTCGACCAGATTGCGGCCTGGAAACAAACCCTTACCTACCGTCCCAACCACTGGGCATCCCTTCCCCCCTCGGCCCGAGCAACGGCCCGGCCGTGCCCCGATGATGATGACGAACTGCGCGCGCTCTTTCGCTTGTTTGAGGAGCGCCGCCGATCCCGCAACGGGCTCACCTTCGCCGACATGGTCCGATCCGGCTGGGAGCATCTGGCGACAGACCCGGACGTGCGCGAGACCGTGCAGTCGCGCTATCGCTACGTCCTCGTGGACGAATTCCAGGACCTGAGCCGGGCCCAGGTCCACCTGCTCGACCTTCTCACCGCCCCGCATCGCAACTACATGGTTGTCGGCGACGAGGATCAGTGCATTTACGGCTGGCGCGGGGCCGATCCGTCCCACCTCCTTTCCTTTCGGGACCAATACGACGCCACCGAGTACCGCATGACGCAGTCATTTCGGTCGCCCGCCTCGGCGCTCGTCCTGGCCAACGCTGTCATCAAGCACAACAATGCACGGCGCCCCACCCGCCTGCACTGTACGCAGGGCCTTAACGGATCCACCGAGGTACGAACGCCGCCAGATCGGTCCGCCGAGGCGGAGGGCATTGCGGACCGCATTGAAGCCCTTCGGGACACCGGCCGCCCCCTTGATGACATGGCCGTTCTGGTACGCACCTTCGGCCAAACCCCGCCCCTGGAACGCGTCTTCCTGGAGCGAAACCTCCCCTACCGGCTGACGGGCGCTGCTCCATTCTATAAGCGCCCTTCCGTCCGCACCCTCCTCCAATATCTCTACTGGGCGCACCTGGAGCGCCGGCGTCGCCGGCAGGGATGGTTCTCCAGCGATCGCACCTCGGAGCAATACACCGACCGATTTGCGCGCATTCTAAAACGACCCACCCGATACGTCCCCCACAGTCGCATCCGCCGCATCACCCGCAGCGCCCGGCGGGAGCGCACGTCCGTGCTTGACAGTCTGCGTTCCCACCGGTCTTCGCTTCCGGAGGGGACTGCGACCCGGGTCGACGGATTTCTCGAAACCGCGGAGGCCCTGGTCGATCGCCTGGAGGCCGCAGCACCCCGTCCCCTCCTCGAGTGGCTGATCGACGCCCTCGATTACCTCGCCTACCTCCGAGCGACCAGCCCCCTCGACCATCGTGCGGAGGCCCGGGAGCGGACCGTGCAGACGTTTCTCGAATATGCCGGGCGCCACGAGACGCCCATGGGCCTTCTGTCCGCCATTCGTCAGCTCGCTCAGCGCCAGCAGGACCGCAACGATGAGACGTCCGCCCTCGATCTTCGCTCCATTCACCGGGCAAAAGGGCAGGAATGGCCCGTCGTGTTCGTTCCGGGTTGTGTACAGGGCACGATTCCGCTTTCGACCCCGGACGACGGATCCCCATCCCGCGAGGAGGAACGACGCGTCTTCTATGTCGCCCTGACCCGTGCCAGAAAGCACATCGTGCTTTCGTGCCCCGCGGAAGAAGAGCGCTCGCCTTTCCTCACCGAGGCGGGTGCCGAACACAAGATGGACACCATACGGGCGGTGCGAGCCGGCCTCACGACCGAACCCGACAGCTTATCCAAGTCCGACCTGATTCGTCTCTGTCAGGGAATTACGAAGGTCAACCTAATGACGTACATACGGTCGTGGTGGACCCCTACCACGCCGCACCGGTCTGCTCTTTTGGACCGACTCAATCAGTTGTCTCCGGCCATTGCCACGGCCAAGCGACGCGACCAGGCGTACCGGCAAGCCCATGCCGAATGGACCGCGGCCCGGCACGAGGCCGTCGAGAACGAACAGAAAAAGCTCCGGTCCGCCCAACGTCAGATCGGGACTGCTCCGATTCAAGCAACCTCCGGATCCCAAGCCCCGACGCCCCCACCCGAGACGAGGCTTTCGTTCGCCTGGGTAGATGCAGAATCCGTCGTTGTTCTCCAGTGGGACGGCGATCGGGTTGGCACCCTCTCTCCTCTTGGCAACCACCGCCTTGATGCACAAACCGTGTTGTCCCTCCCCTGGGCCGAGCTGGTCGGCCACGCGACACGAACCCGCACAGGCCGGGATCGTCTTCCCTTTCGCATTGATTGGGAACCCAGCATCAAAGCCCTCCAGCACCGGATGGATGCTCCCGGTTCGCCCCCGAACCCACCATCGGATCAAACCCGAGCCCTATGCAATGACGCCTTTGCGCGCGGATACAACGCACTCCGCACGGCCCTCTCGAGACGAGCCCCTCAAGAGGACCGGCCGTGATGCCCATTGTGGTTGAAGTGCTGTGAACTTCGCACGCGACTGGAACTTGCCCCTTGCCTTGCGTTTTCCATGGACCGACAATGAGGATTCTCGACGGGCCGGTAGTTCAGCGGTTAGAATGCTGCCCTGTCACGGCAGAGGTCGCGGGTTCAAATCCCGTCCGGCCCGCCTTGCCGCCTGGCACCTGATGCCGGGCGGCTTTTTTTGTTCCCCCCTCGGTTGGCGTTTTCTGGTACACAAACACTCGCTTCTCCTCTCACCTCCCTGACCCCTTATGCAATATCGTCATCTGGGCCGCGCCGGCCTCAAGGTCTCTGCCCTCTCGTACGGCTCCTGGGTCACCTTCGGCGACCAAATCGATACCGCCCGCGCCGCGGAGTGTATGCAGATCGCCTACGACCATGGCGTCAATTTCTTCGACAACGCTGAGGCGTACGCCCAGGGCCAGTCCGAAGAAATGATGGGCCAGATCATTCAGGAGAAGGGCTGGGATCGTCGGGAGTTGGTTCTCTCCACGAAGATTTTCTGGGGCGGCGACGACCCCAATGCACAGGGCCTTTCACGAAAGCACATCCTTGAGGGCACCGAGGCGGCGCTCAACCGCCTGCAGACCGACTATGTCGACCTGGTGTTCTGCCACCGCCCCGACGTGGAAACGCCCATTGCGGAGACGGTGCGCGCCATGAGCTACCTGGTGGATCAGGGCTATGCCCTGTACTGGGGCACCAGTGAGTGGAGTGCGGAACAGATCCGCCACGCCTACGCGGTGGCCCGGCGCGAGCACCTGGTGCCGCCCACCATGGAGCAACCGCAGTACAACATGTTCCACCGGGAACGGGTGGAGCGGGAGTACGCCCCTCTCTACGCCGACATCGGACTGGGGACCACCATCTGGAGCCCGCTGGCCAGTGGCCTGCTCACGGGCAAATACAACGATGGCATCCCGGAGGACAGCCGCCTCGCAACAGAAGGCTACGAGTGGCTGCAGGACCAAGTGCTGCGCGAAGAACGCATTGAGACGATTCGCCAGCTTGGAGAGGTGGCTGAGGACCTCGGATGCAACACGGCTCAACTCGCCTTGGCCTGGTGCCTCCAAAACGAAGACGTAAGCACCGTCATTACCGGAGCTTCAAAGCCGCACCAGGTAGAGGAGAACATGCAGGCAATTGAGGTGGTCGACCAACTCGACGCCGACGCAATGGAGCGCATTGAAGACATCCTGGACAACCAGCCGGACGCGGCGCCGAACTTCCGCCGCTAACTTGTCGCTGCCTGTCTGGGAGACGCACTGAGATCGCCCTCCAGGCCCGCTTCACGGGTCAGCACGCTCTCGGACGGCCGGTGTGCCGCCCCACGCTGTTGTGTGTGGCGGACACGCTGTTGTGTGGCGGAACGACAGGGTCTTTAGCGCACGGGCCTACGCGGACCAGCGACTGTCGAGAGGGATCAGCCAAGTAAGTTGTCCCCATTCAGCGCAAAGTCTCGCGTTTCTCGCCCTACGACCGGTCTGCGACCACTACGCCGCATGGACCGGGCGGGCGTCGTCCGTTTGACCCTGGACCCGAAGCACATAGCAAGCTCCCGAGCGCTCCAGCGATGGCACCCCGGCCGGCCATTCGTAGACCTCGTCCGTCCCCAACAGCATGATGTGCAGCAGCACGCGCTTGCCGTCTTCCTCCAGGTCGCTGAACCGGTTGGACAGATTCTGGTCGGTAAAGCGCGCCGTGAGACGGGCGGTGGACCCATTTACCCGAAGCGTACCCGTGGTGAAGCCCCGCAACGGGCGGAGCCCCTCGTCTCGCTCCTGACGACGCCATTGAACGTTTGAGAGCATGTGCTTCCCGTCGGGCAAACTGGACATAAAGCCGGGGATCGATGAAAGAGACTATCGTACCGTCGGGCGGGGATCGTGGCTTCCGATCGGTACGATGTATCGGCGATTGAGGGGCTGGTTCGCGACGTGGCTCCGGACGGCGCTCCTGAACGAAGGATTCACAACAGGTCCAGTGCCCTCTCACAACATCCCTGGGCCACGGTAGACCTTTTCGGTCCTCCCTCCTAAATTCGGGACCAAACCTGTACCCCCGCATTTCCTCTTCCCCGGGCCCTGCAATAGCCCTGCAATAATCGATTCCGCCGATGGGCTTCGTTACCTCTTGGTTTGAAGGCCTATCTCCCCTACTCCAGTCCCTCATGGCCGGGTGTTTTACCTGGTTCTTGACCGCAGCAGGGGCCTCGGTGGTCTTTCTGACCCGATCGGTAAATCGGCGCCTCCTGGACGTGATGATGGGGTTTGCCGCCGGGGTCATGATTGCCGCCAGTTTCTGGTCTCTTCTTCTGCCAGCCATCGATATGGCGGAAGCGCAGGGCCGCACCGCCTGGGTCCCGGCCACAATCGGGTTTCTTACGGGCGGCCTTTTTTTGCGGGTGGCGGATGCCCTTCTTCCACACCTTCATCCTGGAGCCCGGATGTCGGAGGCGGAGGGCCCAAACACGTCCTGGCGGCGTGCGACCCTTCTCGTGCTCGCCATCACCCTGCACAACATCCCTGAGGGCTTAGCAGTGGGGGTGACCTTCGGGGCTGCGGCCCTCGAGCTCGACGTGGCCACCGGAACCACCCTCACAGCGGCCGTGGCCCTCTCGATCGGCATCGGGCTGCAAAATTTCCCGGAAGGCATCGCCGTATCGATGCCCCTGCGGGGAGAGGGGCTTTCTCGCCTCCGGAGCTTCTGGTACGGACAGCTTTCCGGCTTCGTCGAACCTGTGTCGGCCGTGGCCGGGGCCGCCGCCGTCCTCGCCGTGCGCCCCGCCTTGCCCTATGCGCTGGCCTTTGCAGCGGGTGCGATGATTTACGTCGTCGTGGAGGAACTCATCCCAGAGTCCCAGCGCCACGGGAATACCGACCTGGCGACCCTGGGGGCCATGATCGGCTTTGCCGTCATGATGGTGCTAGACGTTGCCCTTGGGTAGCCCCGCATTTGGGGACTGCGCCCCAGCCATCGTAGTATGGAAAGCGCTCATTTATCACGCCCGCCGCCAATCCACAATGCCAGAACCTTCTTTGCCCAACGGCGTCCTCGCCGCCAGTCTTACGCCCCTGCGGGAGGACCATACGCCTAATGGTCCCGCCCTCGCCGACCACGTTCACCGCCTTTTGCAGAACGGCTGCGACGCGGTGCTTCTGTTTGGGACGACCGGCGAAGGCCTTTCCTTCAGCGTTGAGGAGCGGACCGCCGCACTGGAGGCTGTGCTGGACTCCGGTGTGCCCCCCCATCGTCTGCTCGTCGGCACGGGGGCCCTCCCGCTTCCGGACGCAACCACCCTCACGGCTCACGCCACGACATCGAATGTCGGGGGGGTCTTGATGATGCCTCCGTTCCACCTCCCCAACCCAACCAGCAGAGGAATACGAAACGCTTATGACCATGTAATTCAAACGGTTGGGACATCTGACCTCCAGCTGTATTTCTACCACTATCCCGAGCTTTTTGGGGTCGCCCTGGACTTTCCTGTCATCGAAGAGTTGCGTGCGCAGTACCCTGAGGTCGTCGCCGGCGTGAAGGACTCCAGTGGCGAATGGGACCACTTCGAATCGCTGTGCACCTCGTTCCCCGACCTGCAGGTCTTTCCCGGCACGGAGCGGTTTCTGGCCCCGGGGCTCCGGGCGGGCGGGGCAGGCTGCATCTCGGCCACGGCCAACCTCACGGCCCCGATTGCACAGGCAGTCTTCCGAGCGTGGAAGCAGAACGACGATCCCGCCCGCGCCCAATCCGTCCTCACGGAACGACGCGAAGCGCTCTCCCGCTTCCACAATATTCCCGCCCTGAAGCAGATGATGGCCTGGCGCGACGATCATTCCGGATGGGCCCGGATCCGCCCGCCCCTCGCAACCCTGGAGTCCCGGATGGTCGACGAACTTCGCACGGTCTACAACGATACGGACGCCGCCTGCGAGACGTGGGGCGTGGCCTAGCTGTCGTCATTCTCTCGGGCCGACGGGTCAGGAATCACCTCTCCATCTGGGGTGATGCGCTCGCCTGGTTCTGGGGGCTCCGTTGGGAACCGGTTAATGGGCACGTCCGAGTTTCGCTCTTTCGGGACGTAGTGAACGTGGTCCCCATGGGGAATTTCACCGTAGTCCTGACCGCGATAGGGATTGATGACGACCCAAAGAATGGCGACGAAAAAGAGACTAAAGAACAGGCCGGCGACCCATCGGCGCCAGGAGCGGCGAGAAGAAGCGTCGGCACGCGTGTCGTCGTTCATAATGGAGGCTAATTGGAAACTCCCGCGGGGACGAGACAAACGGCGGCATCCTCTCTCCGTTCGGCGGCTAGAGTCGGGGGAGGGTGATGCCTTCCTGTCGCTGGTACTTGCCCTCACGATCGGCGTACGACACATCGGGTTGCTCTCCACGCAGGAAGACCACCTGGGCGATTCCCTCGTGTGCATACACCTTCGCCGGCAACGGAGTGGCATTGCTGATCTCAATGGTGACGTGGCCGGCCCACCCCGGTTCCAAGGGCGTCACATTTACGATGATTCCCGACCGCGCATACGTTGACTTGCCCACCACCAGCGCCAGCACATTGGGCGGCATTCGAAAGTACTCGACGGACCGCCCCAGCACGTACGAGTTCGGGGGAATCAGGATGTGATTGTCCACCTCGTATTCCACCATCGCTCGCTCATCGATCTCCTTCGGGTCTACCACGCTGTTGTGGATATTGGGCGTAAATACCCGAAACTCGCCGGCAATGCGCATGTCATATCCAAACGAGCTAAGGCCGTAGCTCACCACGCCTTCGCGCACCTGCTCGTCAACAAACGGGTCAATCATGTCGTGCTCGGCGACAAGCTCGCGGAGCGCGCGGTCGGGAAGAATCATTGGAACGCAGTCAATCCGTGAAAAAGAGCTATAAGAAGCTATCGGCGGCCGCCGCTGAACATCAACCGGTTGGCCCCTTCAAATATCTCCCCTCACGGGGATTCTTCCTGAAGAAGTGTGCCTGCCTCCGTCGCGATGCGCCGAGCTTCGGGGCCGTAGTTGAATAAGAGATCGAGAGCCGTTGCTCCGTTCTCAAATCCCTCAAAGTTTTGGTGATACGTTGGATGCCGAAACGCAAAGGATTGAATTCGAGGGGCGGCCGTGGAGGCGACATCGGCCTGCTGGGGGACGACGAGGGTATCGGCCCCAACAGCATCGACGATGCCCCGTACGGAATCCGGCGCCCCGTCCAGGTCCGAGGCGCGCGTGAGGGTCGTGGAGAGCCCAAATAGGGCCGCCTGGCGTTCGACCGACCGGCAGGTACAGTTGGCAAGTCGCGTCCAGGTCGTGTCGTAAAAAGACCGAAGCACGTCCTGGAAATGATTAAAATACATTGTCGATCGATAGTCATAAAGGAAGGAGCGCCAGTGCTTTTCCTGCCAGCGTCCTTTCGTTTCGACCTCGACCTCGTGGAGCGGCGCCCCTTCGGGGTTCCCAAAGAGAGGGATCGTGATCCAGTGCGTGCCGGGTGCGTTGCGAAGCTTGCTACGGTTCTGGAACGATTGACGACGAAAGCGGAACGTGTCCGCCAAAACAAAGTGATCCACGTGGGCGAAAAGTGATGTCTCGGATAGGGGTGGAAAGTACGTGGGAGCACGAACGGCAATTGTCATGTTGGGGGGGACGGAAGAAACGGAATTACAACCTCGGCACTGTCGGGGCTCTACCCACGTATTCCTACACGCCCGGTTCAGGTCCCCCGCGGGAAACGGACGTTCGATCCCCCCGCCCGTAATGCTGTTTTCCATGATTCTCCTCTGAGTACATGTCTTCTCCCGAGACGACCCGTCGCGAGCTGCAGGATGCGGATGTGCGGGACAATGTCCATCAGTTATTCCAGTTTGCCTTTTGGCTGCTGGTGGGGTCGATCTCGTTCAGCGTAGCGGGAATGCTGATCCTGAAGGTGTTTCCGTCCACGATGGACTTTTTTGGGCCGATGTACACCAAACTGGTGAAGACGCCCACGTGGACCTTCATGACGATGCTCGCCCTCCTTCCGGTGCTCATGTACGGGCCCGACCTGGGCTGGAAGCGAATGACCGCCTTTGTCGTGTGGGGATGTGCCATAGGCGCAGCGAGCGAACTCTTGGGCACGACTGGGCTCTTAACCGTAAGCGGAATTCCACTTCCCTTTGGCGAATACGAATACACCAGCTGGCTCGGCCCCAAAATCCTCGGGCACGTGCCTTACTTCATCCCTCCCTCTTGGTTTGCCATGTCGATCGTATCTCTCGACCTGGCCCGTCGCATCACCCAGTCCCGCTGGAAATATATCGTGCTGGGCACCACATTTATGGTGCTGTGGGACGTGTCGCTGGATCCCGCGATGAACAAGGCCTTTCCCTTCTGGACCTACGGGGTGGATGGATTCTTTTTCGGGATGCCGTTTTCCAACTGGGTTGGATGGTTTGGCGTGACCCTTATCATTCTGCTTGGGTACGAAGCCATGCGGGGCGGTGTCCGCATCCAAAATGAATGGGCCTCGTGGGTCTATATTCTCAACTGCCTCTTCCCGATCTGTATTTCATTGTTGAACAGTCTCTATCTGGCCGCCTTGATCGGGGCGCTGTGTACCGCCATTCCGTTTGTCTTGCTTTGGTGGAAAGATGCCCCCTACCTAACGCACTCGTTGCGTCCGGCCCGCCCGTAGCGGCTTCCTCCTGATCGCTCTTTCGATGGACCGCCCCTCGCCATGTCAACGGCTGCCCTCGACACCCGGGCCGACGAAAACCAGTGGATCTGGGAGTCCTTTCGGTACCACTCCCGCACGTTCTCGCTGGCCGCTCGGTTTCTGCCCCGAGCGGTGCAAATGCCCATCGCCACGCTCTATCTGTTCTGTCGGCGTGTCGACTCCATTGCCGACCAGCGCGTGCTCGACGTGGGACCCGAAGCGGCCCTCGATGAGGTCCGGCTCGTGCGGCAGCGCCTGGATAACACGCTCGCCGGCGCTCCCCCATCCGACGAATTGCTGTGGCGCCGGCTTTCCGAAGTGCACACTGAGTACACCCTTGACGCTGGCCCCCTCTACGAACTGATTGACGGCGCCGTCTGGGACCTCGAGGACCGTCCCATCGAGACCCTCGACGACCTGGTCGACTACTCGAACCTCGTGGGCGGCAGCGTCG
>JAWOAQ010000249.1:0-5303 GCA_046498495.1 Salinibacter sp.
CGGGTGTAATCCCGCCAGGTCCTGAGATTCGTTGTGCGTTAGGGGCGCCGTACAAACCCAATCGGGAAAAGGGCTAGTGCCGTGTCAACCGTGATTCTTGCACAGAAAAATCGCACCCTGTCATCCCGGGCGGAGCGAGCGTGCGAGCGGAGATCCGGGATCTATACAGCGGTAGAAGAGAGCACTCCGGGTTCCGCTCTGCCCCCCACAGGGCCATTCCTCCTCAGTCGAGCCCCATTGAGTTGGCTGGATCGATCCCGGCTCGGCGCCCCGAAAGCCCTCGGGGCTTGGCCGGGATGACAAACACAACATTGAGGTTTGACACAACACTAGAGGATTCGCAGCACAGGGTTTGCAGTGTCGTCGCCCGCCTTGGCTTCGGCCCAGGCGGGCGTTTCTCTTTGGGCAGACCCAAAACCGAACCAGCGCTATGGGAATGGGCGGTTTCTGCGTCTGGCGTTTGATCTCCGCTTGGCGTGCACGCCTCAACGTTCGGCGCGGAGGCGCATCTGACGGAAATGAGAGGACGCAGCGGGGGCTCCACGCAGAGACGGGCCCCGCAGCGATACAACCGCAGACATAAAACAGCCGCAGACATAAAAAAAGCCCGTCGGCAGCGTGCGGAGGGAGGGAATGCCGCTGCGACGGGCAAAACTTTGCTTTGATTCTTGACTTTCCAGTATAACAAAATCGGCCCCCGGGGTGTCAAGAAAAATTTGTGACAGATTGGAGAAATCTGTTCTGGATGTCCCAATCGCGTGCCCTTTCCGTCGATTCACGCCCCCGGTGGCGAGTGCGCGCTCGACGAGGCGCCCTCGCCACTGCTCCTAAAGATGACGGAAGTCGGGGGCATCTTCCATAGATTCGTGATCCCATTCGAGACAGACTCTTTTGCATCTCTCCCGTAAAGCCAACGTCCCCGGAATCCGATCGACATCCCGTTGGCCAACGTGACGTTTTTGAGGATCCTACGGCAAAGCGCTCTTTTTCATTGCCAACCTTCGTCCCATGGCGTCCAACGGCTCCCCCGACAGTCACATCAGCACGTTCATCGTCGACGACCACCCGTCGATCCGGGATGCCATCCGCAGCCGGATCGACGAGGTCATGGACATCGACGTCTCTGGGGAGGCCGGCTCCTCAGAGGAGGCTCTTCGCCAGATTGAGGAGCTCGGCCCGACCGTCACCGTCATCGACCTCTCGCTGGAAGACGGCCACGGGCTCGATCTGATTGAGAACCTCAATGCGCGGTGTCCTGACGTCCGGGCCGTCGTGTTTTCGATGTATGAAGAGGAGGTCTACGCCGAGCGTGCCCTCCGGGCCGGGGCCGCTGGATACGTCATGAAGACGAAATCGCCCAGCGCTCTCGTGGAGGCCATCCGGAGGGCAAGCGAGGGAAACGTCTACCTGAGCGAGCGAATGACCTCGCGGATCTTGAGCAAAGTGGCCGGCGGGGAGGGCCCCAACTTTCCCATCGACGAGCTGACCGACCGGGAGCTGTCGGTCGTCCAGATGCTGGGCCAGGGCTACAGTGTTGAGGAAATCACAGACCGGCTGAATCTGGCTCGGAAGACGATCGAAACCTACCGGCGGCGCGCGAAGGAGAAACTCGGGTTCGAGACGGTCTCCGATCTGTTGCAGTTCGCTTTGATGTGGACGTACAGGCAGAGCGGCCAAGAGAAGGGCGAGACGGACGAACCACCGGTTCCCGCCAGCGAGTAGCCGATCAGGACACTGATGCGGCGTAGCAAAATCCGCGGTACGGCAGTCCCCGTTCGGTGTATCCCCCGAATAGGACGCCTCGACAACCTGGGGCCTCGCCATTAACGGATCAGCCAATTAACATCAACCAATTAACGGCAACCAATTAACGGGCCAGCCACGCCGAAGAAGGCTGTGATGCAACTGGCAGGCTGAGGGCGCATCGAGGCGCGTCCGGCAACGAGGCGAGACGGGAGGGCGAAAAAACCCGTCGTTTCCTGTCCCGAGCCGATCCCCAAGGGCGATCCGCCCGTGGTTTCGGCCTGTGCCAGCAAGGGGACCCCGCGCCGGCGTGGGGAGCGAACGGGGTCAGCCACGGGCACGCGTGCCAGCGGCTGCTCGGGGTGCCGACGCTGGAGTGGGGGCGGTGCAGTGCCGGTACACGAAATCGAAGTGGTACGCAGCCCCGATCAGGACGAGCAGGTGAAAAACCTCATGGGGCCCAACCACCCCTGCCCAGAGGACGGGCCAGCCGGTGGCGTACACGACGGCCCCCGCCGAAAAGACAGCGCCCCCGAGCACGAACGAGCGCACGTTACACGTGTCCGCGGACGTGGCAATGATCACCACGCCTACACTTCCCAGCCATCCGACGAGCAGGTACACGCTCGCCGTAAGCCAGTCCGGCATCGACCAGAACGTGAGTTTGAACAGAATCCCCAAAACGGCACCGCCCCACATCGCACCCGTGAGGTACGACGTCCATCGGGCCTGGAGGGCCGCGTAGATGGCCGTTCCGGTGCCCGCAATCATCAGAAAGATGGCCACGTGGTCCAGCTTGTTGTAGAGCTCAAGTCGGGGCGACCCCGCATCCACGTAGTGAAACAGCGTACTGAATGAGAACAGCAGGGTCATTGACACGCCGTACGTGGTGACCCCGAGGCCCCGCATTCCGCTCCGGCGGGCGCGGCGCACGAGCAGGTAGGTGGCCCCAAGGCTGAGAAGCGCGCCCACGAGATGGCTTCCCATGCTGAAAGGGTCGCGGCCCAGTGGAACCGACCAGAGGGACAGGTCCATCGTCCATCCATGCGGGAAGTTCTGAAAAGAGCTACACTGCCTTAAAATACCAACGCGCAACGCGGGGCCGTGTGACCATCGATGCAGGCACTCGTGCTCTTTTGGGGCACTGGGGCTGCGTCCAATCGAAGGGGGACGTCCGAGGGGGCAGATATCGCGTGATGGGAGAGAAGCGGATGGCCCGCCGGTCGACATCTCCCGGCCTCGTCGGAGGCGAGGGGTCCACCGATCGCACAGGCGTGGGTACGTCAACCGACGAGCAGGACGCGGCGATCGACGGATCCCCTCGCTGCGCCTCACGGGCCGGTCCCCGACTGGGGGCTCCCCGTCCACCGTGGGTACGGCCATCGACACGCCGCCGGTCAAATGTAACCCGCCCGGCGGTCGGTCGTCCATTGGGTGCTTTGCGATGGGGCCATCCCGCAATCACTTGGCGTTCCGTGCAAGTGAAGCCAAGGCTGAAAGGCGTCCGATCGCCCTCTTTTCATCAATACTGTGATGCACCATGAGACACGTTTCCAGCTTCCTTCTTGCCGCTCTTGTTGGCGTCGGCCTCCTTGTCGTAGGCTGCGACTCCAGCGGCACCACCGATGAAGGCGGCACCCTGGCCGTAAATCTGACAGACGCCCCCGGAGATATCACCGAGGCCGAAGTCACCATTGAGCGCGTGACAGCCGTTCCGGTTGAGGACAGTGCGGCGGGCGACGCCCGAGAGGGAGGCGTCTCCGTCTTGACCGACTCGTCGTTTACCGTAGACTTGACCCGCCTGCAAGACGGGGTCACCGAGCTTCTGGGAGAAGTGCAAGTGCCCCCCGGCACGTACAGCCAGATCCGTCTCGTGACGGCCGACACGGCGAACGTAATGTACGAAACCACCAGCGGTGACACGACACAGGCCGATCTCGAGCAGCCCAGTGCCTCCGAAACCGGCCTCAAGATCAACTTCGACCCCGTTGAGCTCAATTCTGAAAGCGATCGGGCGGAGGTAACCCTCGACTTCAGTGTGGAGGAATCGTTTGTAGAGACCGGGGAAGGCACCTATATCTTCAAGCCTGTGGTCGATGCCAGCGCGGTGGTCGTCAATGGCGACACCACCAGCACTGAAAACTAACCTCGGAGAAGACCACACGCGGGCGGTTGAATGCAGATCAGCTCTGCGGGTCCGTTCTGCGCTCCGGAACCGTAAAAGAGAAGATCCCCGGGCCGGAGGTGGGCTCGGGGACTTCTATTTACGGGCACGGGCGTCCGTTCTACCGACGAAGCTACAAGCAGATCATGCCGGACCGATGGCACACATTTGAACCGCCCCGGGCCCAAGCCGGGCCTCCGGATCCGCCCGGGGCAGGCCTGCCGACGGGGCAGCGCACGGCCTCAGCCGCCTTGCTGCGTGATTCCTGGTTCCGTCTCCTGCCGGTGCTGGCGGTGCTGCTGCTTGCACTGGCCTTCCCGCCGGCCCACGGGCAGGTACCTTCTCCGGACGCACTTATTCGAGCGGGCGAGCAGGCAGAGGCCCCGGTCACGCTCATGCGCGAGGTAGCGTCACGAGCCGCCGCGGCCGGGTACTCCCCCGCGGACGTAGCGGAGATTTTGCGCCCGGCCGTGATGGCCGCCCAGAAGGATCGGCCCAGCACGCCTCTTTTGAACACCGCCCTGGAAGGGCTATCGAAAGGGGTGCCAGGCGGCCGGCTTCGCGCCACCGTTCAGGAGCAACGGTCACAACTTGAGGCATCTGGTGCGTTTGTGGACGCCTGGCTTCGAAGTCGCGGCCAATCGGATCGTTCACGCACCGAGCGTCACCAGCTTACCGAAAGTGTGGCGCAGGCCCGCAGGCAAAAGGTCCCCACAGAGGACGTGGAGGCGCTTTGGGACACCATTCGTGATCGACGTCTGGCGTCTGGCAGGAGCGCCCCCGGAGGAAAAGACGGCGCTCCGTATGGAAAGAACGTCTCCGCTGAGGGCCCGCAGGCGTCGCACTCCCTTCTCGTAACGGCGACAGATGGATATGTATCGCTCAGGAAAAACGGGCTCTCGGCGGGGCAGGCCCGCTCGGTGGTATCGGCGGGTGTACAGAGCGACTACAATGCGGCTCAGCTGCGAGCCCTCGTTGGGTCGGTAGTACGCCAAACACATAAAGCCGTCCGGCCCGGAGTCCTGGCCCGCTCGGCGATCCGATCCGCCCGCCGTGGGCCCGCGGAAGCGATCCCCCGGAGGGCCTTTGCCGCGGGACCCCACCCCGGAATGGCGCTGAGCGCCATGCCCCCGACCGTTTCTTTTCGGTTGGGCCCACCGTCCCAGGTCCCGGACCCCCCGCCTGAGAGGGGCACTCCCCCTGGCAGGTGACGCGACCCGCCGCGGCCCGCGCATGAGGACAAAACCGATCCAGCCTCAAAGAATTCATTTCGAGCCGTCCGGATTTTGAGTCGTCCGGAGCGCCCACGGAACCCCAAGAGCCCTCTGTAGGGGCTCCAGGAGTCCACCCGCCCGTTCCGGTCTCGGCCGAGCGGTTTTGTTTGGGGGGAGCACGA
>JAWOAQ010000021.1:0-4149 GCA_046498495.1 Salinibacter sp.
CAGCGCACCGCCCATCAGGAGCGGCCCCACGGCCTCACCGATGCGCAGGACGGTCCCGTTGAGCGAGAGCACGACCCCGCGCGAGGCCTCCGAGGTGAGCTCCGTGAGCCGAGTCTGCAGGGCGGGCTGGTTGAGTCCCTGCGCCACGCCAAACAAGAACGCGGCCGCACCGACACCCCACGGCCCGGACACGAGCGGCATGCAGGCCAGCGCCGCCCCGTCAATGAGAAGCGAGAGTTGGATGAGGCGGCGCGGGGCGACCATCGTGGACAGTCGTCCCATCTGCGTCGCCACCAGGCCGCTCGACACCGACGCCGATGCGAGCACGACCCCCGCGACGATGGACGGCGTGCCAAACCGGGCGTCCAGCAGTTCGGGCACGTACGTGATGAACGCCCCAAAGAGCAGCACAAACACGCCCAGATTCACCACGAGAAGCCCCACCACGCGGCGGTCCGTGAGCCGGTCGCGGGCCACGGCACGGTAGTCCGAGAACGTCTGCGCCCGTTGGGGGCGCGGCGGATTGGGGCCCCACGCCACCGCCCCGGCCACGGGCAGGGCCAGCAGCGGCAGCGCAAAAGGCCAGAACCAGGCCAGGGCCGCGAGGGCCCCGCCAATTGCCGGGTAGAGGGCTGTGCCCACATTCAGCGCCGAGGCGTTGTACCCCACCGCCGCAGCCCGTGTGCTCCCCTCATAGCGGTCCCCGATCATGGTGACGGCCAGGCCGACGAGGGGCGCGGCCGCGGCGCCTTGTAGTGCCCGGAGGGCCAGCAGCAGCGGAAATGACCGCACCAGCGCGCACGCCCCTCCTGCCAGCCCGAACACCACCAGCGTAGGCACCAGCACCCGCCTCCGCCCCACCCGATCGGCCAGCACGCCTCCAATCGGCGCACTCAGAATGCCCGGCAGGGCGTAGGCCGTCACCACCCAGCCCACCGCCACCCGCGATACCCCGAGCGCCTCCTCCATAAGCGGAAAGGACGGCGCTACGCTCGATACGTTGCCCACCGCCACCACCGTCACCGCAAACAGGAGCCAGAGGCCCGGGTCGGCCAACGGCGCGGGGGACGTTCTTCCCGGAGGCCGGTCCGCCCCAGACGCTTCCGATTCCTCGTCAGGGACGGACATGCGCGGCCATCGTCATCTCAGCAAGACAAGGCAACGCCACAATCGATGCGCTACTCGACGGAGAGGATGCGATAGCCATACGGCCCGAGCTCCATTGTGTCGGCGGAAACGGTCTCGTCCGTCCTCTCGCGTACGAGCGTCGCCTCGGCGTAGTCCGAGGGCACGTCCACCGTTGCCGCCTCGTCGCGCACGTTCACGGCCAGGAGCAGCTCCTCATCCGCGGTACTGCGCGTGTAGACGAGCACGTCCTCGGCGTCGGGCGTCAGCACCTCCAGGTCGCCGTCCTGCAAGACGGGACTGTCGCGATAGAACGAGAGGTGGGTGCGGTAGAAGTCCGTCAACTCGGCGTCCTGATCCCAGTCGTAGGGCGTCCGCGCGAAGAACGAGACCGTGTCCTCCACGCCCAGCTCCTGCCCGTTGTAGACCAGCGGCACGCCCGGCATCGTGGATGCGAGGACAAAGGCCGCCTTCGATCCCTCAACCCCGTCGAAGAGTTCGGTTGGCGGAGCGTCCCACATCGTCTCGTCGTGGTTCGTGGTGAAGCGCAGCCGCTCGCCCGCCCCCGGCAGTTCATCTTCCGTCGAATCCACCTGCTGGGCAAGCGCCCCCACCGAACGATCCTCCGCCCACACGCGCTTGAGCCGGTCGTAGAAGTCCCAGGCGTAGGTCAGGTCGAAGCCCACCTCGTGCATCTCCGGCTCGCCCGCCTCCGCCAGCATCATCACCGGCTTGACGGCCTCAACCGAGTCGATCGCCGCGTCCCAGAAGTCCGAGGGAACGGCCATGGCCACGTCCGCCCGGTAGCCGTCGATGTTGAACTCCCGCACCCAGTACTGCATGATGTCGATCATCTCCTGCCGGGTGCGCGGGTTCTCGTAGTCCAGCTCCACAACGTCGGTCCAGTCGGTGGTGTCGCCGTTGAGGACCGGCACGGAGAAGCCGTCGATGGGCCCGTCCGTGTACATGTCGGGGTGCTCCTCCAGCCACGGGTGATCCCAGGCCGTGTGGTTGGCCACAAGGTCGATGATGATATGCATATCGCGAGCGTGCACCGAGTCGACCAGGGCCTGGAAGTCCTCTTTCGTGCCGTAGTCGGGATTGACGGCGCGATAATCCTGGATGGAATACGGCGAGCCGAGGGCGCCGATGTCGCTCTTGCGCCGCTCCTCCCCAATGGGATGAATGGGCATCAGCCAGAGCGTGGTAACACCCATCTCTTCGATTTCGTCGAGGCGGCCAATGAGCCCCTGGAAGGTGCCCTCCTCCGACGCATCGGGCACGAACACCTCGTAGACGGCGGCCCCGCCGACCCACGCCGGATCGCCGACGCCGTCGATCTCAGAGGAGCTGGACGAGGGAGCCTCGGGCGATGGACCGCACCCCACGAGGAGACCAAGGGCGACGGCAACGGCGAGCACAACGGAGCGCAAGGAGCGAGACATAACCACAAAGCGTATTGGTGACCATCAAGCGAGGACGATAGGCGCCCGCTCCCAGTATAGGAGAACACAGTCTTTTCGTCCATCCCCCGGCCGTCAGGCCTCGTTTTCTCCCTTCTCAGAGCCCGCGCGCCGCCCCTGCTGGACGCCTCCCAGACGCCTGCCTCCTCTGGAGGGCGGTGTACAGCGCAGTCCATAGGACGTAGAGAAGCCCCCCCGCCGCCAGCCCCGCGACCGCATCAATGGCGTAGTGAAAGCGACCGTAGGCCGTCGAAACGGCAATCCCTGCCACGAGGGCCCACAGCAGACACCGCCAGATCCATCGTCGGGGGGCCAGCAGACACGCAATCCCCACGCTCATGCCCACATGCGAACTCGGAAACGCCCCCGTGACGATGCCATTTGCCCGAAACGGCACGTAGATCCAGGCGACCAGCTGCGGGAACCAGCCGGTTGTCATCAACGCTCCCCCTGGCTCTGCCAGCGGTCCTGCCACCGGAAACACCAGAAAGACGGCCAGGAAGCTCACAAACATGCCCGTGACGACAAACGCAAACCGAGGAAACCGCTCCGGAGCGGTCGTCCACACGCCCAGGTAGCTGCCGAAAAGCAGAAGGTAATACGACACGTACAGGAGATGAAACCCCTCCCGCCACAGCCACCCATCCAGCCAGCGCGCGAGCCCCTCGTGGGGGTGCCCTCCGAACAGCCAGGCGTCCCAGGACCGGACAAGCGCATCGTATCCCGGCGGGGTGTGGAGCATTTGGGCCAGGACATCAACCTCCAGGTAGAACACAAGCAGGAGCAGGAGAGGATACGTCTCCCGTACGGTCCGTCCAAGGAATGAGGTGGGGGGTCGTCGCCCCAGTCCCACAATGCCAGCCGCCGCGGCAAAATGGGCAGCAAGCATCCACACATGCACACCGCCCCCCTCCACCTCCGGAACCAAAATTAGTCCCGAAAGCACCAGATACCCGACGACCAGCCCGTCAACGTAGGCCAGCGAGCGATCCATGCGCTTTTCCGTACCGAACAAAACAGACTGCGTCCACGGATATGCCGACCGATCGCCCGTGTTTTTGAACCGATGCAGGGCGCTCCTACACCGGATCGCTTCCCGTCACGTAGCGCGTCAGTGAATCGACCGTCGCCTCGGCCTCCCGGAGAAGGGCGCTCACGCAGTCGCCCATGGACACAATCCCGGCAAGACGGCCCTCGACGACCACGGGGAGGTGCCGGCACCGCGCCTCCGACATGAGCGTCAGACACGTATTCAGCGATGTGGTGGGTGTCACCGTCAGGAGATTCTGTGTCATCACCTCGTCCACTCGCGTCGTCTTGGAGGTTCGCCCCTGCAGGGCAATGCGGCGCAGATAATCCCGCTCCGTAAAGATGCCCACTGGCACTCCGTCGTTCATCACGACAATCGATCCCACACCAAAATCGACCATCGTGTCGATGGTCTCGTACACGGTAGCGGTGGGCGAGATCGTGATGACCGTCGTGCCCTTCCGGCGAAGAAGATGTCGTACCTGGGTGCCCATTTTGTCTCTCCCTCCCGGAGTGTGAATGTGCGGCGGCA
>JAWOAQ010000026.1:0-30860 GCA_046498495.1 Salinibacter sp.
AGATCCCGGATCTCCGCTCGCACGCTCGCTCCGCCCGGGATGACAGGGTGCGTTTTTCTGTGCAAGAATCACGGTTGACACGGCACTAGGGCCTACACAATCTCGTCCGGCCCGTGCTCCAGCACCGGCCCACGGTAGCCAAAGACCGTCTGCAGCGCCTTCGTGACCATCGGCGACTGCTTCTGCACGTACCACTGGTCGGCCACGCGGCGCGTACCCTCGCCCCAGGCCGGATACGGATGAATCGTATCCCCGATGTTGCGGAGTGTGACGCCGTTGCGCATGGCGAGGGTGAACGACGTGATGAGTTCGCCGGCGTGCGCACCCAGGACGCTCACGCCCAGAATTTTGCCGGTAAACGACTTCGCGTGGACCTTGATCTGACCGGTCGTCTCGCCCTCGGTGATGGCGCGGTCGAGCTTGCTGTACGGAAAGCGATAGGTCTCGTACGAGACGCCGTCGGCGTCGAGATCGGAGGCGTGGGCGCCCACGTGCGCCAGCTCGGGGTCGGTGTAGGTGACCCACGGCACGTGGTCGATGTCCATCTTCGAGGGCACCTTCAGGAGGGCGTTGGTGACGGCGACCTTGGCCATGTGGTTGCTCATGTGCGTGAACTGGTAGCGGCCCGTCACATCGCCGGCGGCGTAGATGTGGGACTGACTCGTGCGGCAGCGGTCGTTCACCGTCACGCCTGTCTTCGTGAACTCGACGCCCGCCGCGTCCAGATTGAGCCCGTCCACGTTCGCGGTGCGCCCGGTCGCCAGCAGGAGCGCGTCCGCCGCCACCGTGCGCTCTTCGCCCGCCTCGACGGTGATGACGCCGCCCTCCTGCGACACGCGCTCTACCTGCGCATCGAGCACGTATTCGACGCCCTCGCCTTCGAGCGTCTCGCGGAGCGTGGCGGCCAGTTCGGGGTCGTCGTTCGCGAGGATGCGGTCGGCCATGTCGATCACCGTCACGTGGGTGCCGAGGCGGGTGAACGCCTGCGCCATCTCCGTGCCGATGGGCCCGGCGCCCACGATGGCGAGCCGCTCGGGTTGCTCCTCCAACTCGAACAGCGTGTGGTTGGTGAGATAGTCGACCCCGTCGAGCCCGTCGATCGGCGGCACGAGCGGACGGGCGCCGGTGGCGATGACGACGTACGAGCCGGTGAGTTGCCGCGTGGTGCCGTCGCCCCCCTCGACGGCCACCGTATGCGAATCCACGAAGTGCGCCTCTCCTTCGACCACGTCGATGTCCATGTCCTCGAAGATCTCGGGCGCGTCGGCGTCCTCGTACACCTCCTGCCGCGTCTCGCGGACGTGGTCCATGACGCCCGGGAAATCGATCATAATGGCCTGGTCGGGCAGGCCGTACCGGCTGGCGTTTCGGGCCTGGTGGGCCACCTTGGCGGCCTTCAGGAGCGTCTTGCTGGGAACGCAGCCGGTCCAGGTGCAGTCGCCGCCCAGCGCGTCGCGCTCAATCATTGCGGTCTTGGCACCAAGGTTGGTGGCGATGCCGGCGGCGGAGAGGCCCGCCGCGCCGCCGCCCATCACGAGCACGTCGTAGTCCGGAGTCATAGATACAGGCGAATGACGGTTGGGGAGAATCGGGGATTTGGGTACTTCGAACCCACAGGGCGTTACGCTTGGACGCCCGGCAGGTGTCCATGACTGGCCCGCGCCCGGTGCCGCATCGACGCTCGTGCCCGCGACGGGAACTCCTCAAGTCGTACCGGCACGCGCATTGTCCCTGCCTCCGACAGCAAAGCAGCGCCACGACATCAAAGATGGCCTGAGACTCCCGAGCATGAGCACATTCACGCGGGCAGGAAGGACTGTCCCACCGGTCGTAGCGACGTGGTGGGTGCCGTACTGCAGGGCGCCGACCATCGTGAGCACCGGCGGGACGATTCCAGTACACGAGGCCGCGCATGCAGGCCCGAGGCGCCCCTTGGCAGGCCATCCACAAGCCCGGTGAGGCCGAAGTGCCGCGACATCCGGCTCGGGAGCGACAGATCGGCCTACAGGCTACCACCGAACAGCAGCACCAGCAGGAAGGCGTTCGCAGCGTGGGCGGGCCGGCGGATCATGGCGGTATCGGGCCGGCCTACACTTCTTCGGACGCCGGCGTGGCCCCCGTCGGCACCTCCTTCGGGGTCGAGCGCCGCTCCAGCACCACCGCCGGCGAGCGCGGGCAGATGCGCACCGTGTCGCCCGGACTGAACGAGACGCGGCTGTGCGTGTGGACCAGGTACTCGCTGCCGTCGCACGCCACGCGGTAGGTGATGTCGTGTCCCTTAAACGCCCGTTCGACAACAGTGCCGAGGGGCCCATCGCCCGTTTCGGGCGGCTCCAGGGTGAGGTGCTCGGGACGGAGCGACACCATCACGGTGCCATTGGCTTCGCCGGTGAGAGGGACGCGCCCCAGCGCCGTATCGGCCTCTGTGCCGTCAGCCTGCGAGAGGAGCAGATTCGTGCGGCCCAGGAACTGCGCGACGAAGAGCGTACGGGGCCGGTTGTAAACGCCCTCCGGCGTGCCGATTTGGTCGATCTGCCCGCCCCGCATCACCGCCAGCCGGTCGGCAAACGAGAGCGCCTCCTCCTGGTCGTGCGTCACGAGAACAGCGCTCATGCCTTTCTCCTTCAGCAGTTGGCGGACCTCCTGCCGGGTCTCCTCGCGAAGCAGGGCGTCGAGGTTGGAGAAGGGCTCGTCGAGCAGAATGAGATCGGGCTCAGGCGCCAGGGCGCGGGCCAGGGCCACGCGCTGCTGCTGTCCCCCCGAGAGGTGCTGGGGCCGGCGGTCCTCGTAGCCGTCGAGCCCCACCATATCAAGCGCCTCGCGGGCGCGGTCCGTCTGCTGCGCCCGGGTGCCCGTCCGCACGCCGAACGCGACGTTTTCGAGCACCGTGAGATGGGGAAAGAGGGCGTAGTCCTGAAATACGAGCCCCACGTCGCGCTGCTCGGGGGGGAGGTGCACATCGGGCCCCTCCACCGTGCGCCCTCGGAGGACGACCGTCCCCTCCGTGGCCTGCTCAAATCCCGCCACACAACGGAGCGTGGTGGTCTTTCCACAGCCACTGGGGCCGAGAATGGCAAAAATCTCCCCGTCCGCCACATCGAACGACACGTCGTGAACGACCGGCGGGGCCGACGGGCCGAACTGCTTTGTCAGATGGTGCACAGAGAGAAGAGAATCACTCATAACAGGTGCATCACGCAATTCACGCAGCGGTCGTTCCTGCATCGGCCGTCGCGCGCTGGGCCGACTGCTCGCGAATGAGGAGGAGCCCCACAAAGCAGGCCGAGAAGAACATGATGGTGAGCGCATAGGGAGCAGCCGCACCGAACATGGCCTCTTCTGCGTAGCTCCACACGCCCATCGCCAGCGTCTCAAATCCGATTGGTGCCAGGAGGAACGTGATCGGCAGTTCCTTCATGGCTGAGAGAAAGACAAACGCCACGCTCACCAGCAGGCCGCGCCGCACGAGCGGGAGCGTGACGCTTGCGAAGGCGCCCAGGGGCGAGCGCCCCAGCGAGCGGGCGGCCTCCTCCAGGTGAGGCGGGGCCTGGTACAAGGCGCTCCGGATGGGCCCAATCGCCTCAGCCATGAAATGCAGCGCGTAGGCCGCCACCAGAAGGCCGAGTGTCTGATAACCAAACGGCGCCACGCCCAGCGTGAACACAATGAGGGCGAGGGCAAAGGCAAGCGGGGGCGTCGCGTACCCGAGGTAGGCCACGCGTTCGATGGCGCGGGTCCAGCCAGTTTCGTACCGCACGCCGAGATAGGCCACGGGCAGGGCCAGCAGCGTCGCGAGGCCGGCTGCCGGGGCCGAGGCTGAGACCGACGCCCAGAGTGCCTCGCCCAGGCGGGTCCAGGGCACCCCGGCCGCCATTGTATCCGCCATCCAGTCGCCCACCGTGACCACGGGCAGTCCCACCGACGCAAGGGCCACGCCGCCCCCGAAGGCGTACCCGGCCCAGCGCCAGGCCCCCAGCCGGTGCGGGCTCGCCACACGGGCCGTTCCGCTCCCCGTCCGGTGCAGGAGAAGCCCGCGCAGCAGGCGCGCCTCCAGAAACAGGATCGCCAGGGTGAGGGCCAGCAGCATCAGTGCCAGGCAGGCCGCGTAGACCCGATCGTAGGAGGCCGTATACTGCAGATAGAGCGCGTAGCTGAAGGTCTCAAACCGCATGAGCGACACCACCCCGAAGTCCCCCAGCACGTGCAGTCCCACCAGCAGGCCGCCCGACAGAAAGCCGGGCCCCAGTTGCGGCAACACCACGCGGACAAAGGCCTGCCAGCGGCCGTATCCGAGCGCACGGGCGGACTCCTCCAGGGCAGGATCAAGACCCTGGAACGCCGTCCGGAGATTGAGGAAGAGATACGGATACGTGCTCAGGGTGAGGGCGAGAACGGCCCCGTCGAAGCCGTTGAGACGGGGCAACACGACCCCCAGGGTCCGGGCCAGTGTGCCGTAGCTGCCCGTCGTGGCCAGAAGCACGTAGGCCATAACGTAGCCGGGCACCGCGAGCGGCAGCACGCCCAGGAGCGTGAGAAGGCCCCGTCCCTGCAAATCGGTGCGGGTGGTGAGCCAGGCCAGGGGGACGGCGATCAGCGTGGTCCCGACGAGCACGCCCGCCGCCAGCCCCAGGGTGTTGCCAAGCAGACGCGCGTTGCGCCACCGCACCACCAGATCCCAGAGTGTCTGGGGATCGGCCTCGAGGGCCCGCACCCCCAGATATCCAAGCGGCACAAGCACCCCGGCCACCACCAGCAGCACCGGCGCCACCACGTACCACCGGGCCCGGAGTGTCTCCAGTGCGCGGGCAGCAGTCATTCGAGAAGCCGTCGTCGTGCGGAAAACATTAGTTCAGATCCACGGGCAGTCTTCGCATTCGTCCGGTCCCGCGGCAACGGGCCGCATGGTCGCCCGTCCACCGCCGCGGTCATCACGGGCCGTCTACAACAGCCCCACGTCACGGAGCAGTTCAAGCGTGGGGTCGCGCTCGCGAAGCTGGTCGAGCTCAAAGTCCGGACTCAGGGCGAGGGCCTGCTCCACCGACAGCATGTAGCCTGGCACCTCCGTGCCGCTCACCACCGGGTACTCGTTCACCTGATTGGCGGCGTAGGACTGGGCTTCCTCCGAGAGAAGAAACCGAAGGAAGTCGTTTGCCGCCTCGGACTGTTCGCTCGTCTGAAGCACACCAGCCCCCGTGACCAGCGCCAGGTTACCCGCATCCCCATCGCCGAATCGGTATGTCTCCACCGGGGCTGAGGGGCGCGTGCTTTCCTCTTCCTCCTCCTCTTCTTCCTCGTCTCCTTCATACTCGCCCTCTCCCCCACCGTGCTTCAGCCTCAGGACGTAGTAGTGATTTGTGAGGGCCACGTCGATCTCCCCCGCAGCAAGTGCCTCAATCATGGGCGTGTTGGAGGTGTAGCTGTTCGGGTCCAAGTCCTGCATGTCGTCCAGCCACGTGCGTGCCGCCTCCTCCCCTTCCGTCAGGCGTAGGGCCGTCACGAAATCCTGGAAGCTGGAGTAGGCGGGCGTCCAGCCCACGCGGCCCTCCAGCTCATCCATCTCGGGCAGGTCCGTGATCGAGTCCGGCAGATCCGTCGAGTCGACGGCCTCGGTGTTGTAGGCAAGGACACGGAAGCGGGTCGTCACCGGCGTCCAGCGGTCATTGGACGGGGTGAAGCGCTCGGCCCGGTCCAGAATAGAATCCGGAAGCGTCGCGAGCTGGTCGTTGTTCACGGCGTTGCCGAGGGCCCCGGTCGTGTTCGCCCAAAAGACGTCGGCGGGACTCTGGTCGCCCTCTTCCTGGAGCGCAGCCTGGAGCTGGGTGTCCGATCCATAGCGGACGCGGACCGGGACGTCGGATTGGTCCTGGTACTGCTCCACGAGGGAGTCGACGAGGGCCTGGCTGCGGCCGGAGTAAATGACGAGTTCGTCCTGCTCACCGCCACACCCGAGCAGCGCGGCGGACAGGAGGAGAAGAGCGGTGACGTTGAGAAATCGGGACATAGTGGGCCTGATTGATCTGCTTCACTTGTTTAGATCAATTCTAAAGTGCGAACGTGAGAGATGACATGGCAGGCCCGCTCTGGGAGGGCAAAATCGCAGAAACTCCACATGGGGCGGGAGTGCGTGAACGCGGGGGCCTGAAAGCGTGCCGCCCGGAGCGGCGCACGTGCATCAGTGCGTTTTGTCCAGGAGGAGACGTTCGATCGCTTCAAACAGGCGCTCCGGCTGCTGGCGGCGCTTCTGCTCCCGCATCCCATTGGCGAGGCGTCCGGCCCAGTCCGCCAGAAAAAAGCGGACCACCGCGTTGGCCAGCGCCGTCGGATCCTCGGGCGGCACCACGAAGCCGGCGTCTTCGTGCGGTACGTTTTCGGCCAGCCCGCCCACGTCCGTCAGCACCATTGGGGTTTCGAAGTGCGTGGCGATCTGGGCGACGCCGCTCTGTGTGGCCGACACGTAGGGCTGCACCACGAGGTCAGCGGCGCTAAAGTAGGCCGGTACCGCCTCGGAGGGAATGTATTCGTCGTGCCACCGCACCCGGTCGTGAAGCGCGTGGCGGTCGATGATGTTGCGGTAGCGGGCGGAATCGTCGTACGGCTCGCCGGCGACGACGAGGTGGAGATCGGGCAGGGCCTCCAGTACCTCGGGGAGGGCCTCCAGCAGCACATGCAGGCCCTTATACTCGCGGACGAAGCCGAAGAAAAGGGCCACGGGCGCGTCGTCGGGTAGATTGAGGGCCGCTCTGGCCTCAGCCTTCGGCATAGGGTCGCCGAACCGCTCGTAGACCGGATGCTCAATCTGCTCGATATGGGCGTCCGGTCCGGCGAGGCGCCGGGTGTCGTCGGCCACGGCGTCCGACATTACAACGTGCCCGGCACAGGCCCGCAGGAAAAACCGGCTCAGCCAGGCGTCGCCGAGGTGGCGTTCGTGCGGAAGGGCGTTGTGGACGACGGCGACGGACGGGATGCCGTAGTGCCGCCGCAGGCCCCGCGCGATGACACCGTAGGCCGGAGCAAAGAATGGCATCCAGTACTGAAAGACGACGGCATCGGGTGCCGCGTCGCGCAGGTGAAATCCCGTGCGGAACCACGACAGGGGGTTGATGGAATCGATGAGACGCGGCGCCGCCCGGACGGCCGGTGGTGCCTCACTCCCGGGCTCATACTGCGTCTCTCCAGGAAAGAGGGACTCCGGGTACTGCCGCGAGAAGCTGATCGGCCGCACGTCGTGCCCCCGCTCGGCCAGGCCCGTCACCGTCATCTCTGTGAAGTGCGCGATGCCGCCACGGTACGGATGCACCGGCCCCACGACGGCGATCTCCCATTTTTCATTTTCCCATTTGTCCATTTTCGAGCTCACCGTTCAACTGCCAATCTGCAACACCCAATGTACAAATGAACAATGACCCAATGACTTACTGATTTACACTGCTCATGTCTGGATACCGGTCGCCCGCAGCCGCTCCGTCCGGCGCAATGTCGTCGAGGCGCTCCAGCTCGTCGTCGGTCAGCGTCACGCGCAGGGCCTTGAGGTTTTCGTCGAGATGGTCGGGGTCGGTGGTGCCGGGGATGGGTACGACGTCGTCCCCCTGGTGCAGCACCCAGGCGAGGGACAGTTGGGCGGGCGTCACGTCCTTGTCGGCGGCCAGCCGGTTTACTTCCTCCACGAGCTCCAGGTTCTTCTTAAAGTTCTCGCCCTGGAACCGGGGATTGTGCCGGCGCCAGTCGTCCTCGGGCAGGTCCTCTGGCGCCTGAAAGCGGCCGGTGAGGAAGCCCCGCCCGAGCGGGCTGTACGGCACAAAGCCGATGCCCAGTTCGCGGCACGTCGGCAAGATATCTTCCTCCGGAAAGCGGCTCCAGAGGGAATACTCGGTCTGGAGCGCCGTGATGGGGTGCTCCTCATTCGCCCGGCGGAGCGTGTCCGACGCGGCTTCGGAGAGGCCAAGGTAGCGCACCTTTCCCTCCTCCACGAGCCGCCCCATGGCCCCCACGGTGTGCTCGATGGGCACCTCGGGGTCCACGCGGTGGAGGTAATAGAGGTCGATGGTGTCGACGCCCAGGCGCTGGAGGGAATCCTCACAGGCCGTCTTCACGTAGCGGGGCCGTCCGTTGATGCCCTGGTACTCGCCCTGATCGTTCCGGACAATGCCGAACTTCGTGGCGATCTTCACCTTGAACTGGTGCGGGTCGAGTACACGCCCCACCAATCGTTCGTTGGTAAAGGGGCCGTACATGTCGGCGGTGTCAAAGAACGTGACGCCGCGATCAAGGGCGCGCTGGAGCGTTTTGATGGCCTGGTTTTCGTCGGGCGTGCCATAGAAGTCGGACATGCCCATGCAACCAAGGCCGAGGGCGGAGACGGTGAGTCCCTGATCGCCAAGGGTGCGCTGTTGCATCATCGGAGCCGGGCTGGGTGTTTGGAAAAGCGGACGGCAGGACGCTGCAATACGACACCGGCAGCGGCCCTATAGGTTCGGCATGGTTCCTTTTTTCGTCGCATCCGCGGCTTCTCGGAACGGACGAGGACGTGTGCATGGTGCGGCTCGAACAAAAAAAGCCCCAGGCGACCGTAAGGCCCCCCGGGGCTTTTCTTTTTGGGTTCGGCAGGGGGCTACTTCGACTCCAGGTCGAACCGGTCAAGGGTCATCACCTTGGTCCACGCATCGACGAAGTCGTGGACGAACTTCTCCTCGGCGTCGTCGGCCCCATAGACCGCTGAGAGAGCCCGAAGCCGAGAGTTGGAGCCAAAGATCAAGTCCACGCGGGTCGCCTTCCACTCGACCTCGCCGGTCTCTCGGTCCTTGACCTCGAAGAGGTGCTTGTCGTCGGAGACGGACTCCCACTCGTAGCCCATCGAGAGCAGGTTCTGGAAGTAGTCGTTGGTCAGCGTCCCCGGCCGGTCGGTGAAGACGCCGTAGCCGTTCGCCTGCTCGTGGGTGGCGTTGAGGGCCCGCATCCCGCCGACGAGCACTGTCATCTCGGCGGGCGTTAGGTTCAGCAGGTCGGCCTTGTCGATCAGGAACTCCTCCGGCGTGCCGTCCCGCTCCAGGTCGTCGGCGAGGTAGTTGCGGAAGCCATCGGCCTTCGGCTCCAGCCACTCGAACGCCTCCACGTCGGTCTGCTCCTGCGTGGCGTCGGTGCGGCCGGGGTGGAACGGCACCGTCACGTCGTGGCCGGCGTCCGCCGCGGCCTTCTCGATGGCGGCGGCCCCACCGAGGACGATCAGATCGGCCAGCGATACGCGCTTATCATCGGCCCACGATGCGTTGACGTCCTGCTGGATGCCTTCCAGAACCTTCAGCGTGCGGGAAAGCTCGTACGGCTCGTTGGCCTCCCAGGTGCGATGCGGCTTGAGGCGAATGCGCGCCCCGTTGGCCCCGCCGCGCTTGTCGCTGTCGCGGTACGTCGAGGCCGCAGCCCAGGCGGTCTTGACCAGGCGCGAGACGGACAGGTCGGTGTCGAGAATCCGGTCCTTGAGCTCGGCAATCTCTTCGTCTCCAATCAGCTCATAATCTGCGTCGGGAACAGGATCCTGCCAGATTAAGTCCTCCTCGGGCACTTCCGGACCCAGGTACCGCTCCTTCGGCCCCATGTCCCGGTGCAGCAATTTGAACCAGGCCCGGGCAAACGCGTCTTCAAACTCGTCCGGATGCTCGCGGAAGTCCTCGATGATCTCCCGGTAGTCCGGGTCCCGTTTCAGGGCCACGTCCGTAGTAAGCATCATCGGGTCCACCGTCTCCGAGGGATCGTGGGCGTCGGGCACGGTATCCTTGATCTCGTCGCCTTTCGGCCTCCACTGCCACGCCCCGCCGGGGCCTTTGTGGGCCTCCCACTCGTAGTCGAGCAGGAAGTCGAGATACCCCATGTCCCACTGCGTGGGCGCGTCAGTCCAGGGGCCCTCGATGCCGCTGGTGATGGTGTCGCCTCCCGTTCCGGAGCCGTATTCATTCGTCCAGCCGAGGCCCTGCTGCTCAATGGGGGCCGCTTCGGGCTCCGCCTGAAGATGATCGTCGGTGCTGGCGCCGTGGACCTTGCCAAACGTGTGTCCGCCGGCGATGAGGGCGGCCGTCTCCCGGTCATTCATCGCCATGCGACCAAAGGACGTGCGAATCCGCTGGGCCGACCACTCCGGATCCGGAGTGCCCTCCGGCCCCTCCGGGTTCACGTAGATGAGTCCCATCACGGTCGCCCCGAGGGGACTGTCCAGTTCGTCGTTTTCGTCAAACCGATCCCAGGTCTCCATTTCATTCTCCGGCCCCCAGTCGATGGACCCGTCGGGCTTGTAGTCGTCCGTCCGCCCGCCGGCAAAGCCAAACGTCTCGAAGCCCATCGACTCCATGGCCACGTTGCCGGCCAGGACCAACAGATCTGCCCAGGAGATCTTGCGCCCGTACTTTTTCTTGACCGGCCAGAGCAGCCGGCGGGCCTTGTCGAGGTTTGCATTGTCGGGCCAGCTGTTGAGGGGGGCCAGCCGCTGGCGGCCGCCGGACGCGCCGCCGCGTCCGTCCGTGGTGCGATACGTGCCCGCAGCGTGCCACGACATCCGAATAAAGAGCGGCCCGTAGTGGCCATAGTCGGCCGGCCACCAGTCCTTCGAGGTCGTCATCACCTCTTTGATGTCCGCCTTCAGGGCGTCGTAATCGATGTCCTGAAACGCCTCCGCGTAGTCGAAGTCCCCATTCCAGGGACCGACATCCTGTACATTCTCGTCGAGAATCTCGATATCCAGACTGCTGGGCCACCACTCACGCTTCGCCGCAGGGGCACTTTTCTGCTCCTCCGACCCGTTGTGCATGACCGGGCAACCGTTTGTGTCGCTTTTCTTTTCCGTAGGGTGTTCCTGTGCCATGAAGAGAAATGAGGGCGTTGCTGGTGGGAAATACATGCGCCCAAAAAGTAGGCGATCGGAGTTGATTCTTCAAATCGATCGTCCCTATATTTTTTATAGCCTCTCTCTATCAAGCGAGCATGCTCTGATGACGCTTGCGCAGCTCCAGTACCTCGTGGCCCTCGACACACACCGCCACTTTGGCGAGGCCGCAGCGGCGTGCGGCGTAACGCAGCCCACCCTGAGCACGCAGGTGAAGCGGCTGGAGGACGAGTTGGGGCTGGAGCTTGTCGACCGGAGCCGGCAGCCGGTGGTGTCGACGGGAGCGGGCGAGCGCATTGTGAAACAGGCCCGGGCGGTGCTCGCGGCCCGCGACCAGCTGGTGACGCTGGCGGGAGATGTGCAAGACCGGATCACCGGCACACTTCGGCTCGGGCTGCTACCCACACTGGCCCCCTACCTGCTTCCGCTGGTTGTACCGGCGATGGACACGGCGTACCCCGAGGTGACGTTGGTGGTGCGCGAGTGGCCGACGGCCGAACTGCTCGACGCCCTCCGCACCGACACGCTCGACGCCGTCCTGCTGTCTACCGACGACGCAGGCCCCGACTTCCACGAGCGGTCCCTTTTCACGGAGCCGTTCGTGGGCTACGTGGCCCCGTCCCATCCCCTCAGTGAGCGTGAGCATCTTCGGCCCGTCGATCTTTCGCTCAACGACCTCTGGCTCCTAAGTGAGGGGCATTGCTTTCGGGATCAGGTACTTCAGGTGTGCGGTGTGGCCCCCTCTACTCCCCAAACCGGCGTGCAATTCGAGAGCGGCTCGCTGGAGACGCTGGTGCACCTCGTACGCCACACCGGCGGCATGACGCTCCTGCCGGCCCTGGCCACCTGCCACATGCGCGCCGACGACCGGGCCACGCACGTCCGTCCGTTCGAGGCCCCGCCGCCCTCACGCCACGTGCGGCTCGTTCGACGACGGCCCCACAAGCAGCGCCTGCTCGACGCGTTTGCGGACACGCTGGCGGCGGCCCTGCCGGACGTGGTTTCACCAGCCAACGGGCCGGATCAGCCGTCCGCGGATGGGGACACGAGCGGGGGCTCCGAGGATCGGAGCGTCTCCGCCACCTCGTAGGTCTCGGGATCTTCCATCCGGGGCTGAATAATCATCTCGCCCAGCAGGCCCGTCGAGAACATCTGGGCGCCGAACAGGATGAGGAGCAGCCCCAACAGCAGAAGGGGCCGATCCCCAATGGAATCGCCAAACACGAGCTTATCGACCGAGAGCCACAGGCTGATGCCAAACCCCGCGACGAATGCCAGGGTCCCAAACGACCCAAAGAAGTGCATGGGCCGCACGGCGTAGCGTGTGAGGAAGACGACCGTGATCAGATCCAGAAAGCCCTGGATGAAGCGCTCGATTCCGAATTTGGTCTCGCCGTACTTCCGTGCATGATGCTCTACGACCCGTTCCGTGACGCGGTCGTAGCCCTCCCACTTCGCCAGCAGAGGGATGTAGCGGTGCAGCTCGCCGTATACGTTGATGCTTTTTACCACGTCGCGTCGGTAGGCCTTTAGGCCGCAATTGAAGTCGTGGAGCGGGAGGCCGGAAAAGAGGCGGGTGACCCAGTTGAAGAAGCGACTCGGGATTGTCTTGCTGAGGGGATCCTTGCGATCCTTTTTCCACCCGCTCACCAGATCGTAGTCCTCTTGCAGCGTGTCGATGAGGCCGGGAATCTCAGCGGGATCATCCTGCAGATCCGCATCCATCGTGACGACGTAGCGGCCCTCGGCCCGATCAAAGCCCACAGAGAGCGCGGCAGACTTGCCGTAGTTGCGACGAAAGCGCACCCCAGCCACCCGTTCGTCGTCTTCGTGGAGGCCCTGCACCCTCTCCCAGGTTCCATCTTGCGACCCGTCATCAATGATCCACAGCCGAAACGAAAGCCCGGCGCCTTCGCAGGCCGACCGGACGCCCTCCACCAGCTCCGGCAGGGAGTCGGCCTCTTCGTAGGCGGGCACCACCACACTTACGTCCGGCCGCTCCGGGCTGGACTGCGAATGTTGAAGGGAAGAGTGCTCCACGGCCGCCTCGCTGGATCCGGGAGATTGCGTGTTTCGGGTTGCGTATCGTGCACACACCCCATGCGCAATACGCACTACGCAATACACCTACGCGTCAATCGTCGCGTACTTGGCGTTGCGCTCAATAAACTTGCGGCGCGGCTCCACCGAGTCGCCCATGAGGGTAGAAAAGGTTCGGTCGGCCGCGGCCGCGTCCTGGATGGTGACCTGCTGGATTTTGCGCGTCTCGGGATTCATGGTGGTTGTCCAGAGCTGCTCGGGATTCATCTCGCCGAGGCCCTTGTAACGCTGCAGGCTGGGGCTCTTGCCGTCAGCACGCAGCTCCGTCATGCGCTGCTGCATCTCGTCGTCGGTCCAGCAGTAGATCTCGTTGCCGCCGTGCTGGATGCGATAGAGCGGCGGCAGGGCAATGTAGATGTTGCCCTTCTCGATGAGCGGGCGCAGTTGCCGGTAGAAAAATGTGAGGAGCAGCGATCGAATGTGCGCCCCGTCCACATCCGCGTCCGTCATCATCACGATCTTGTGGTATCGCATCTCACTCATGTCGAACTCTTCCTCCGTGGACGTGAGCCCCGTCCCCAGTGCCGTCACGATGTTTTGGATCTGATCGTGCTCCAGGATGCGGTCGAGGCGGGCCTTCTCCACGTTCAGGATCTTGCCACGCAGGGGCAGGATGGCCTGGAAGTGGCGATCACGTGCCTGCTTGGCCGACCCGCCCGCCGAGTCGCCCTCCACCAGATAGAGCTCCGCCTCCTCGGGCGTACGCGTGGAGCAGTCCGCCAGCTTACCCGGCAACCCCCCTCCACTGAACGCATTCTTGCGCTGTACGAGTTCGCGTGCCTTCCGCGCCGCCGCGCGCGCCTCAGCCGCCGTAATCACCTTATTGATGATCGTCTCGGCCTGGTCGGGATGATCCTCGAGCCAGCGGCCCAGCTTCGTGTTGATAAGGGACTCAACAATGCCCTGCACCTCCGAGTTGCCCAGCTTCGTCTTCGTCTGTCCCTCGAACTGCGGCTCGGGCACTTTCACGGACAGGACCGCCGTGAGGCCCTCCCGGAAGTCGTCGCCCGACAGGTCGAACTTGAGGCTGTCCAGCATGCCTTCCTTCTGCGCATACGTCTTAAGGGTCCGCGTCAGCGCCCGACGAAAGCCGGTGATGTGGGTGCCCCCCTCATGCGTGTTGATGTTGTTCACGAAGGAGAGGACGTTCTCGTTGTACCCGTCGTTGTAGCGCATGGCCAGTTCGACCGGCACCTCGCTGCCCTCTTCGGCAATGTAGATCGTATCGTCGATAATCGCATCGCGCGCCTCGTCGAGGTACTCCACAAAGCCCCGGATGCCCTCCTCCGAGTAATATTCTTCGCGGGCCAAATCGTCGTCCGTCTCGCGGTGGTCCTGAATGACGATGCGCACGCCCGCATTCAGGAAGGCCAGTTCGCGCAGGCGGTCCGAGAGCGTTTCGAACCGAAACTCGGTCGTCTTGAAGATCTCCTCGTCGGGCCAGAAGCGGATGTGGGTGCCTGTATCCTCGTCGTCACGCATCGGCCGCATCCGCTCTACGTCCGCCTCCGGCACGCCGCAGCGGTAGGTCTGGCGCCACACGTAGCCGTCGCGCCGGACGGTGGCCTCGAAGCGGGAGGCGAGGGCGTTCACGCAGGACACGCCCACCCCATGCAGCCCACCGGACACTTTGTAGCTGTCCTTGTCGAACTTGCCGCCGGCGTGGAGCACCGTCATCACCACCTCCAGGGCCGAGCGGTCCTCTGCCGGATGCGTGTCAACGGGAATGCCGCGCCCATTGTCAGCAATGGAGACCGACCCGTCCTCGTGGAGCTCCACCTGGATGTGGTCGCAGTGCCGGGCCATGGCCTCGTCGATCGAGTTGTCGATCACCTCGTAGACGAGGTGATGCAGGCCCCGGGCGCCCACGTCGCCAATGTACATGGAGGGGCGCTTGCGGACGGCCTCCAGGCCTTCGAGCACCTGGATGTTGGACGCCGCGTAGGCGCTGATGGCGCGATCCGGAAGGTCGGGTGTCTCACTCATAAACGGACGGGTGGGGGAGTCGAGGAGGACGAGAGACGCGAGCGCAGAGCACTCTGGTGTCTTGTACAGACGCTGTTTGGCAACGGATGGGCCTTGGCAATGGTTCGCCTCCCGTCCCCTGCGAGGAGCCCATGTTCTGATCGGTCTTCCCTTCGGACCTTCTCCTTATGCAGCGCGCTCCTCGTGCCGCACCGGATGTTGAGATTGCCTCTTCTCCTCCGCTCTACTCGTCGGTCGCTTCTCTCGGGGCGCGGGCGAAGGCCTGCCATTGCCCCATGCGTCGAGCCTCTCCCCCGTCCGTGCCCTCAGCCCTCAACCCTCAGCCCTCAGCCCTCAGGAGGAATGGAGCGTTCGGGGCGCGTCTCTGTTCACGTCATTCCCGGGGCCCAAACGGGGCCTCGCCTGGACCGCTCCTCCACCCGGGTTTCCTTCATGCGCTCCGATCCTCAACAAACCGCCTACCGCCTGTCGGCCCTCGTGGTGGTGCTCATGGCGTCGACGGCCGGGCTGGGGCTTTTTTCCCACAGCCTGTACCGTGACAATGCCCTGGTTGCGGCAGGCTGGTACGGAAACGACCTCGTCACGCTGGTCGTGGCCACGCCGCTGCTGACGGTGGCCCTGGCCGGGGCGTGGCGCGGATCGGACCGGGCAACGCTCGTCTGGCTGGGTCTTCTGGCCTATACCGTCTACAACTATGCATTCTACCTCTTCGGGGCGGCTTTCAACAGCCTCTTCCTGCTCTATACTGCCCTTTTTACCCTGTCGGGCGCTGCTCTCATCTTCGGCCTCGCGTCGCTTGACGTGCGACGCCTGCACGCCCAGGTATCGGATGCCCTGCCGAGGGGATGGGTTGCTGCCTTCCTGGCACTGGTGGGGGGCAGCCTTGGGAGCGTTTACGTCGTTCAGTCCCTTCACTATCTCGAAACGGGCACCCTGCCCGACCCGATTGACGCGACAGGGCTCCACACGCACCTGATCGCGGCCCTCGACTTGTCGATGGTCGTTCCGGTCGCTCTGCTTGGCGCCGTGTGGCTGTGGCGCGGCGAACCGTGGGGGTACGTGCTTGCGACCATCTGGTCGGTGAAGGGGGGCGTCTACATGATGGCCCTCGTCGCGGGCACCCTTACATCGCTGTGGGTCGGGGCGTCGGGCGCGTGGGAGCTGCTTCCGCTGTGGACCGCAATCGGCATCGGCTGTGGGGCAGCGGCCCGGGCGCTGCTCTCGCACCTGCGTCCCACCCGCTCGTCGTACTCCAGATAGCGGCTCGTACGTGCGTTGCGCGGCGGGGCCGACGGCGAAGCACCAGGCTACACCTCGTGTCGTACCCACACGACAAGAGCGAGGCCGCGCTCCACCACGTCCGGGAGCGGGGCCGCCCCATCGCCCGCGTCGTCGGTGAGGCCCTCAAGCGCGTCGCGCACGCAGCGCGCCTCCTCCACCAGTTCTTCCGACACGTTCGGGTAGAGGCTGAGCAGGTGCTGGTGCATGGTCTTGGCGAGCCGTTTCGCCCGGCGCACCTTCATTAGGAGGTCAAAGTGGCGGACTGCATGGCCCAGCGCGTGCTTCTCCTGTCGCTCCAGGGGCACCTGCCCGAGGACCAGTTGCATGAGGAGATCCATGAGCGTTCGACGCGCCTCGTGCAGTCGCACCGTGGCCACGTCGCTTGGGGCCTGCGCGGCGGGATCGCGCCCCGTGCGCCGATCCTGCACCGCGTCCCGCACTTCGGCCGCTGTCGACAGCGTCGCAAGAAGGGTCATTGATTCCAGAACGGCCGCCGAGTCGGGCCCCTCGTCGGGGCGGGCATCACTCATAGAGACAGTGCGTCGATTGGGGACACGCGAGCACGAGGCTCCTGAAGACTGGGCCGAGCGGGCGCAGGGCCGGCCCGTCCACACACGGCGCCCTACACCTCCAGGTACCGAACAAATTCCTCGACCATTTCCTCCAGCTCTTCTTCCTCCTCCCCAAAGGACGCCACAACGTGGTATCCGTTGTGCTCCAGGACGTGCCGAATGCGGCTCGTGTCTTTTACGTTCAGCTTGAGGGTCACCCGCGTTTTCTCGGTCGACTGCTCGGGCGACTCGGACGCCACAGCAAGTACCTTGCCCTCGTTCTGCTCGATAAGGTGGACGAGTTGGGCCAGGGCGTAGTCACGGGGATCCACCTCCAGCGCCACAATCGCGCCGGTCTGCTGTGTGGACAGCATTTGGGCAAACCTGTCGAAGATATCGTGCCGCCGGATCAGGCCCAGGTACTTCCCCTTGGGTGTGGCCACCGGCACCACACTCAGGTCGTGTTTCACCATGGTACGGGCGGCATCGAAGATGTGCGCTTCGGGCGCCACGTGTACGGGCTGGGCAGCCAGCAACGCCCCCACTTCGGTGTCGGGGCCGTCCGCATTCATCAGGTGCGGTTCAGAGATGAGCCCCGCCAGCGTGCCGTCCGTTTCCACCACCGGAAGGTGGCCAACGTGGTGCTCCATGAGCAGGCCCAGGGCCTCCTCGACCGTGTCGTTGACCTGGAGCGCCGGGGTCCCTCCGTGGATCGCGTCGCGAGCTTTCATGGCAGTTGGGGAATGGGTCAGAAAGAGGCGGGTATTGGGGACATCGGGACTGAACGTGAGCATCTACGGTGCGGTGCAAGGGCCGTGCCGCACCCGGACGGACTGCCAGAATCGCAGCCCGAACCGGCCCGACGTGGCGGGGGCGTTACGATTCACGGACGGGCACCTCATCGTCGACGACGGGCCGGAGCTTTGCGAACGCATCGAGGGTCTGTTGGAGGCGGGCATCGTTTCGGGGCGCGGCCCGAAACCGCATGCGCGCCACGGCCTGAGGGCCCTCCTCTTCGCCATTCTCGGCGTACATATAGTCTTCGCTGACCACGTCTGCAAGCCGGTGCACCTTGGCGATTGTCGCCGGCTCCGACACCGGGACGTAGGTCACGCGCTCGACGTAGTCCTGCTCGATCACGTCCAGCAGGTCCTCTTTGAGCTGTGGGAGGCCGATGCCCCGGAGGGCCGACACAAACGTGGCGTCGGGATACTCCTCCCGAAGCGCACGGAGCAGGCCCCGGTCGTCTAACGCGTCTATTTTGTTGAACACAACAAGCATCGGCTTGTCGTCCGAGTCCAGCTCTCCGAGGGTCTCACCAACCACGTCCATCTGCTCACGGAAGTTGGGGTGCGTCACGTCCACCACGTGCACGAGGGCGTCGCTCTCCCGCACCTCATCGAGCGTGCTCTTGAAACTCTCGATGAGGCGGTGCGGCAGTTTTCGAATAAACCCGACCGTATCGGACATCAGAACCTCCTTGTTCGTGTCGAGCTCCACGGTGCGGGTGGTGGCGTCGAGCGTTGCAAAGAGACGGTCTTCGGCCAGCAGGTCCTCGTCGGCCAGGGCATTGAGAAGCGTCGACTTGCCGGCGTTGGTGTAGCCGACGAGCGACACGGTTGTGTACTCGGTGCGGCCCTTGCGCTGGGTCTGGCGCTGGCGATCAATCTTGTCGAGCTGGTCGCGCAGCTTCGCCATGCGCTTATCAATCATCCGCCGGTCCATTTCGATCTGCGTCTCCCCGGGCCCCTTCGTGCCGATGCCGCCTTCCTGACGCGAAAGGTGGGTCCAGCGCCGCGTGAGACGGGAGCGGAGATAATCGAGCTGGGCAAGCTCGACCTGTGTCTTGGCCGCGCGGGTCTGGGCCCGACTGGCGAAGATGTCGAGAATGAGCCCCGACCGGTCGAGCAGCTTGCAGTCGATCTCCTGCTCGATGTTTTTCACCTGCACAGGCGTTAGCTCGTCGTCAAAAATGACGAGGTCTGTGTCCTGCTTTTTGGTGATTCGCCCCAGCTCGCGCACCTTCCCGGACCCGATGAAGGTGGCCGGATCGGGGCTGTTCAGCGACTGGGTGAGCCGATCGGTAACGTCGGCCCCGGCCGTGCGCGCCAGATGCTCCAGTTCATTCAGGTGATCCCGCACCTCGAAGCGGGACTGCTGGGGCGTAATGACCCCAACAATGACGGCGGTTTCCGCGTCTTTCGTTTTTTCCTCTGGTGTAAACAACGACGATGCAGGAATTTGGCGGGAAGATCGTGAGCGCACCCGGCACTCCGGTTCAAGCAAACTGCACGGAATATACCTGTGCCGCGGGATGGTGTTGCACACCCGGCCCGTCGATCGGGCTCCGCGTAGGGCCCGAATCAAGGCTGCGTCCTACGGTCGGTCCGACTCATCGGGCCGGTCGACCTGGGTGTCGGCCCGGTGCCCAACGGCGTCGTTGAATCGGGCATCGAGCTTGCGGCGGACAAGGTCGCGCATCGGCTCGGCGTGGGCGGACGGGACGGGAAGATCGAGACGCTGGGGCGGCCCATCTGCCACGCGGTAGACGAAAATGAAGTGGGGCTTTCCGTCGCGGGTGGTGCGTGCATAATCGATGATGGCACGCCACGGCACGGCGGAGCGCAGACGTGTGACATCGGGAATGAGGCCGTACTCGGTCACAATCACGCTCTGGGCCAGCCACGTGGCCACGAACCAAAACACGCCCCCCGCCGGATAGCCAAGTAGCACGGCCGTCGGCACCGGGCGGCCCATAACCGAGGCATACCCGATTCCTCCCACCACCAGCAGCAAGAACAGCGACGGGCCCAGTGGAATGCGAATCAGCGGGCCGGTGCGCCAGATCAGAAGGGGCTTTCGAACCCGGAGCCGACTGAGGACGGCCACGAGCATGGCCACGGAGGTAACGCCGACAAACGCCGCGAGGGCGATCCAGTGCAGCGCCCAGAAAAGGTTGGCGGCCGACGGCATAGCCACTCCTGCAGAGGGGTCGGTTGCAAAACGCGGCCCGGGGCGCGCCACGGAACCGGCAGGGAGCCCATCGGAGAACTGCGCTCGTTAGGCTCCCTCACGCGGCCGTTGTTTCCGGCTGCCACAGGCGAGCGACCAGCATCTCACTGATCAGGAAGACCAACGCCAGGAGCAGAAAGACGTTCCAGATTTCGCTGCCGGCTTCGCGGGTGCGGATGCTTTCTGCAACGGCCTCATCACCGGCTCCCTGTATTACCTCAACCGGCGCCCCAAGCACCGACTCCAGATGGGCTGCTGCGCTGTCCGGCGGGGCCGCACGCAGGTCGGACTCGGCCGGATCCACGTTTACGGCGAGACGCTCCACGAGGCGGTCGCCAGTGGTCACGTCGTAGACGCCCGGGGTGCGCAGCTCCGTGCCCACCTGCAGTACCGTGGCCCCAAGAAGCGTGCGCTGCTCGGGGGCGATTTCCGTTTCATTGGGCCCCACCAGCCGCAGCGACGCGTCGGGCGCGACGCCGGACACCCGCACCTCGCCGGGCCGTCCCGCCACCAGTTGCGCCCCGGTCGTTGACGCGCCCGCGGACAGGTAGTAGACCGAGCGGTAGAGCAGCGGCACGAACAAGCCACGCGTGGGCAGGTCGCTCCATCCCAGGGTGGGGGCCACGGCTGCGACGAGCAGCGCGCCCCTCCCATAACGCGCCTCGTGCAAGAAGGGAGCCCCGTTCGACAACTCAATGAGGGTCTGGCCGGATTGCCCAGACGGCCGGAATCGAAGGGCGTGGTAAACTTCGGGCTGCTCAATTTCTGCGTCCTCGCCCGCGCCCGCTCGATCGAACATTCCTTCAAACAGCGGGTGCTCCAGGTCCACTCGATCGAACGAAGCCACCGGCTGCTCGCCCGACACCGTGCCGTCTCGTCCTTCGATCGTGCCGGCCTCCAGGGCATCGAGCAGGGTGTTGTACTCCGCAGGGGGGGCCTGCGCACTGGGAAACAGTAGCACCCCGCCGCCTCGATCGACGTACTGCTGGAGCGCCTCCACCGCTCCGCTCGACAGCGACCGGGGCCCCACCAGAAGCACCGTGTCGTACTGCCCGAGCTCTGCGGACGGGAGCGCCCCCTCCTCGATGTCCGTTGTGCGGAAAGCGATGCGATCATCGATCAGTTCGGACGACAGGGCCAGGTCGAGGTAGCGGGTGTCCTGCCCCTCCCCTCGCACCACCAGCACGCGCCGTTCGTCGGGCACGTGAAGCGTAAAGTGGTGCCGGTCATCCGCCGGGAGGGCGTCGCCCTCCGTTTCCACTGCCCCGCGCAGCCAGCCCCGCTCCTGCGGCGTCACGGTGAACGAGACGGTTTCCTCCTGCCCCGGGGCCAGCGTAGCCGTCGTCTGGGCCACACGCTCGTCGTCCAGATAGACGCTGGCGACGGCGTTGGGCAGCGGATCGTCTCCGTAGTTCACCAGCGTGGCCTCGATGGTCACGGGCTGGCCGACCTCCGCCACCCGGCCGGGGACCGTCACATCCTGAACGCTGACGTTTGCGGGCCGCCGGGACTCGACCGGCAGGAGCCGCACCTGCACATCGTCCGGCACCTGGGCGGCCACCGAGTCGCCCAGCGTGCTGCGCTGCAGGTCGCTCGCGGCGTACACCACCTTACGCGGAGCGGAGGCCTCGGCCACCGCCTCCGCTGCCGCCCCTACGCGCCGGGCGAGCGACGAGGCCCCCGGATTCGGCTCCAACGCCCCGATGGACTCCCGGGCGCTCGCCGTTGAGGAACGAAGGTCCGGGCGGTCGGGGGCAGCCGACGGCGGAGCGGTGGCCCACACGCCCATCTCGTCCCCCTCGTCCGCTGCGTCCAGCACCCCGTCCGCCTGCTCTTTTGCCCGTTCGAGAGCGAGCCCCCCCTGTGCCGCGTCCACCCCCATCGACAACGAATTGTCCAGGACCACCCCGTGCGCCGTACGCACCGAGGCCCCCACCCCGGCCAGGTTGCCCGTCAGGGTGGGCTGCGCAAACGCCATCACGAGACACGCGATCGCCAGCATGCGCAGGAGCAGAAGCAGCCACTCCTTGATCCGGATGCGCTGGACGGCCGTCTCCTGAATTTCCTTCACAAACGCGAGCGAACTAAACTCGACCGTCCGCGGCCGGCGCAAGTTAAAAAAGTGAAGGAACAGCGGGACGGCGACCGCCGCCATGGCCAGAAGGGCAAGCGGATTGAGAAACGACACGGGGTGAGCGGCGGGGCTCCAGTGGACGCAGCGAGACGGGTTCGCCTGCTACCAGGGGCCGCGGGACGGCGTTCCGTGGCCTTACCGGTAGAGCCAACGGCGCCCCCCGTGTGTCCCCGAGCCCCGCTACGGGACGAGCACCGTGTCGATGCCGTGGATGACGCCGTTGTCCACCTCCACATCGGCCACCGACACGCTCGCATTTTCGCCAGCTGGGTTGATCGTCACGGCCCCGGAGTCCCCATCCCGCACGACGGTCACGTCCGAGCCCTCCAGTGTGGCCACGTCGGTTTCGGAGGTCGGCACATCGGCGGCCAGGAAGACGCTATCGAGCACGTGGTACTGTAGCACGTCGGCGGCATTGGACGGCAGCTCGCCGCTCTCGATTTCGCCGTTTCCGTTGTCGTCAAAGGCCTCCAGAAGCGCGTCGTTGGTGGGCACAAAGAGGGTGCGACTGCCGGTGCGGAGCGGCCCCTCCAGGTCGGCCTCTTTCACCAGCCGGGCAAAGATGGAGAACTGCGGCGTCAGGGTGGCCCGATCCACCGCGTCCGCCAGCAGGCCGTCCACCACGTGCACCAGGCCATTGGAGGCATCGGCGTCGGCGTTCGTGACCGCGGCCCGGTTGACGGACGTGACGACGTTGTCCTCAGCATTTTCCCCTTCATCCACCCCAACGATCAGGTCGCTGCCCGCGAGGGGCGTGAGCGACTGCCCATCGCTGAGCGACGAGGAGGGGGTCTCTCCATCCACCAGGTGGTGCTGGATCACCTTTTCCGCCACCCCTGGATTCAGGGAGGGGTCGATCGCCGGCTCGAAGGCGCTGTTCAGCGGCGCAAACAGCGTGCGTCCGTCGGCCTCCAGCTCGCCTGAGAGGCCCGCCGCCTGAACGGCCCCATGGAGCGTGCTGAGGCCCTGGACCTCGGCGACATACTCTCCGATGGAGGGCGTCACCTGTTCCGAATCGCCCAGGTCCTCGCTGTCGCACCCCGCGAGGACGAGCGCAAACACGATCAGTCCGAAGCCGAGGCGGCTCCAGCGAAGACGGGACGTAGCAGTATCTTTCATCATGAAAAGATGAGTCGTCTCAATGCAAAGTCGAGTGGATCCCCCAGAAGGCGCCGGGCAGGCCGGGAGCGGCCCCCAGCCGCCCGAGGCCCGCGCTACAGCGAAATCGTGAGCCGGCTGTAAACGAACCGGCCGTTAAAGCCGATGGGGGAGGCCCGGTTGTAGGGCAGGATGATGTCGAACGTCCCCTGCGTGGGCGGGAGGTCCGGGTAGTTGTCAAAGAGGTTGCGGGCCCCAAGTGCAAGGTTGACCTGATCGTTGAAGGCCCGATACCCGATCTCCCCCCCAAAGGTGTACTCTGGGCTCAGCGTGTAGTCCTGATCCGGATCGTTGAACGGCACCAGAATCTCCCCGTAGCGCGAGCCGTTCAGGGTCAAATCAACCGGGCCTGCGGTGAGCGTCGCGCTGAGCTTGCTCGTCGTGGAGGGGGTTTCCTCCGTCAGCTCCTTCTGGGCCACGCGCCCAAAGATCTGCTCGTCGAACTCGTCGCTGAGCGCCTCCGGGTTTCGCGGCCCGCCGATGACCTTGCTCTGGGTCCAGTTAAAGGCGCCGCGAAGCTGCAGCTGCACATCCTCCGTCAGCAGCACCGCGTACTTCGAGGTTAGGTCGACGCCCTGCGTCTCGGTGTCGATGGCGTTCGTAAAGAAGCTGGCCGTCTGTGCGCCGGTTTCGCTCAACAGATCCCGGATGTTCTGCTGCGCCTCCGAACTCAGATCGTCGCCCACCCCAATGTCCCCGGACAGAATGATGCGGTCGTCGATCCGGATGTTGAAGTAGTCGGCCGAGATCTGGAACTGGTCAACCGGCTTCAAAATGACACCCCCGCTGAGATTGACCGACGTTTCCTGCGTTAGATCCTCCACCCCAAACCGGTCCGCGATGGAACCGGTGGTGCGGAAAATGCCCGTTTCGAAGGGGACGTTGTCGATAAAGGTCGTCGAGACCTTCGAAAAGAACTTCTGGGCCTGGTTGGGCGCGCGGAAGCCCGTCTGGGCCGTGCCGCGGAACGCCACCTGCTGAACCGGCTCGAAGCGAAAGGCAAACTTGCCGTTGAGAGTCGAGCCGAAGTCGCTGTAGTTTTCGAAGCGACCTGCGACGTTGATGAGCAGCGGCTCGAACACGTCGGCCTCCAGGTCCACGTAGGTGCCAAGGTTGGTTCGCGTTTCGTTTACTTCCTGCTCGGGCCGGAAGCCGGGGAAGACCTGCGATCCCTGGGCCGGCACGCTTCCGTCCTGAGCGATCTCCCACGGCCCCGCCGCCCAGGAGGCCTCTTCACCAGCATCAATTTCGTAGGTGTCGGCCCGGAAGACCGCCCCCGCCGCCACGTTCAGCGGCGAGGCGAAGCCCACCTCGTAGGTCCGATCAACATCTGCTTGAAGGTGCGACTCCCGCAGCTTCACCGAGCCGGCGTAGAACTCCGTCTGGTTGTTTTCCAGAGAGGGTCCATAGCTGGCATTGAGCGTGTTCGTGATGTTGTACTGAAAGTCGTTGCGCCCGGTCTGGGCGTTCACGTCGTAGTTCCAATCCCCCACCGCGCCACGGAGGCCCACCGACACCGAGTAGTCGTTGATCGGGTTCTCGAAGTTGGGAAGAAAGCCCTCCGGGTAAATCTGCTCCCAGTTTCGATCGTCCGACTCCGTGCGGTAGAAGCCCTGCCCTTTTCCCTTGCGGTAGCTGTACCCCCCAAAGGCATACACCTCGGTTGGCTGGTCGGCCTCCACGTTCGCAATCGGGTAGGCCCCGTTGACCCACATCAGGTAATTCTCGGACCGCCCGTCGCCCCAGTGGAAGGCCGGCTGCTCGACCGTGTCGTTTTTGTCGACGATCTCAAAGAGACCGTCGCCATCGACGTCCTCGATCTCGTCGGCACGGCCCTTGCCAAGGTTGTAGCTGGCCGGCCCGGCCCGGTTGGTGGGCGTCCGGAGGCGATATTCGCCAAAGAAGTTGAGGAAGCCCCCGTTTTCGCCCAGTTCAACGCCAAAAGAGGGCCGCACGCTGTACGTGGTTCCGTCGTTGGGATACGGGTCGGTGATGTATCCTCCCAATCGGGTCTCAACCGTCGGGTCGAGCGGCTCCTCTTTCAGCCGAACGTTCACGACCCCGGCAATGGCGTCCGATCCGTACTGGGAGGAGGCCCCATCGCGGAGCACCTCCATCCGCTCGATGGCGTTGGCCGGCAGGGCGTTGAGGTCAATCGGGCTCGATCCGCCCTGCACGCCGCCCCCCAATCGGTTGACGAGGGCCGTCTTATGCCGCCGCTTCCCGTTGATCAGGACCAGCGACTGGTCGGGGCTCAGCCCGCGCATCGTGAACGAGCGCAGGGCGTCCATGCCGTCCGACAGAGTGTTCTGGGGAAAGTTGACCGACGGCGAAATTTGCTCAAGGATGCGTCCTGTTTCGAAGGCCCCGGCGTTTTCGATTTCCTCGGCCCCGTACACATCGACCGGCACGGCCATATCCTCGGCCGCCACGTTCCGTGCGCGGGACCCGACGGTAATCGTCACCCCTTCGCCCTGCAGTGCCTCTTGCCTCAGCGTGTAGTCCTGTTCCACGGTCGTGCCGGCCTCAATGGCGATGTCTTCCTCGATCGCCTCGTAGCCCACGAACGAAACGCGCACGGTGTAGGAGCCGGGATCAATACCGGTGATTCGGTACGTGCCGTCCGCCCCCACGGAGGTGCCGCTCTCGGTGTCGAGCAGCACAACGTTGGCGCCCGGCAGGGGCTCGCCCTCCGTGTCGGTGACTGTTCCGGTGAGGGTACTGGTCTGTTGGGCCGCGGCGGATCCGACCGCCAGCAGTCCGACAAGACCCACAAACAGGAGCGTCAGAGAGTAGCGGATTCTCATCAGAGACAGGAGGGTTGTGTGCTGAAACACGTCAAATAAAAAAGCAGAAGCCCGCGATCCAGTGGGGACCGTCCCGACACTCAATCACGGTCTATACAGACCCGGGGACGGGCGCCCGTCAATGGTTCTTCGGCTCACCATCCTTTTCGGATTGCGGACGGGGTGCGGGGCAGTTTTCTGAAATCCTAAGGTATATCCCTCCCACGACAATATGAAGCGAGAATGTGCAATTCTGGAAAATTGATTGATTTCGAAAGCGGTTCCACTTCCGGAAACCCACGACTTTGGAGAGCTGTTGCCTTCTTCCATCTCACCGGTTCCCCTTCTGTGCATGTCGTCTTCGCTCGACTCGTCTTTTCGGCTGCGCGCCACAGCTGCCGGTGTGGCACCGGTCGACTACCTGGGCCGCCTGCTTCAAGGACCGCTGGCCGATCCGGCGCGGCCCGGGTCCCGCCACACCCTGCTGGCGGTCTGTCCCAACTCCACGGCGGTGGCCCGAGCAGCGCTGCAGGCGGCCCAGGAGGCCCGGGCGCCCCTCCTCTTCGCCGCCACCCTCAACCAGGTGGACCGCGACGGCGGCTATACGGGCTGGACACCCGCTGCCTTCGCCGCGTTCGTGGACGCTGAGTCGGAGCGAATCGGACTCGACGTGCCCGTCTTTCTCGGCCTCGACCACGGCGGCCCCTGGAAAAAGGATGCCCATGCCCGCCGGTCCCTCAGCTACGACGAGGCCCTCGCCGAGACCCAGGAGTCCATTACGGCCTGCGCCCAGGCGGGATACGACCTGCTCCACCTCGACCCAACGGCGTCCGGACCCGACACCGATGCTCCCCTCCCTGTTGAGGTTGTCACCTCGCGCACCCTTGCGCTGATGCAGCATGCCGAGTCCGCCCGTCGGTCGGCCGACCGTGGCCCCCTGGCCTACGAGGTCGGCGTTGAGGAAACCGGCGGCCCGAAGAGCGAGGCCCGGTTCGACGCCTTCTGTGCGCGGCTTGCCAGGGCCCTCGGCGACACGGACGGTCCCCGTCCCGCCTTTGCCGTGGGCGACCTGGGGACAGCCCTGGCCTCGTCGGCCTTTGATGCAGACCGCGCCCGCCGCCTCGTCCAAACGGCCGAAACGCACCTCGGCGCCCTGCTCAAGGGGCACTACACCGACGACGTGGCCGCGCCCGAGCGCTACCCCCTCAGCGGCGTCGGGGGCGCCAACGTGGGGCCGGGCCTCTCGGCCGTCGAGGCCACGGCGGTACGCGACCTCGCGGCACTGGAATCCCACCTTGGGGCCTCCTCCGGCATGATCGACACACTCCGGACGGCCGTGGTGGAAAGCGGCCGCTGGCGCAAGTGGCTCCGGCCCGAGGAGGCGGGGCGTGCATTCAGTGCCCTCCCGGAGGAGCGCCAGCGCTGGCTCGTGGATACCGGCAGCCGCTACGTCTGGGCCGCCCCCGCCGTGGAGCAGGCCCGAGCGACCCTCTACGAGAACGTTTCGGGGTACCGGGACCCCGAGGCCTACGTTCAGTGGAAGCTCAAAACCGCCGTTCTGCGCTACCTCCATGCGCTGAACCTGGTCGGCCTCGCCGATCGCCTCGAAGAGGCTCGTCTACGCGACGCGCCGTAAGACGTCTTCGGGCCCCGTTGTCGAACGTTTTGGCCCCCGGAAGGTACAGGAGATACCGCCCGAGACGATGCGGGCGGCCGCCCCACTGCACACGTCCCAACTCCCCCGATGAGTGCCCCACAAATTCTCTGGGTTGATGACGAGATCGACCTCCTCAAATCCCACGTCATGTTTCTGGAAGAGAAGGGGTACGACGTGAAGACGGCCCCCAACGGGGCCGATGCCGTAGACCTGGTCCGAGAGCGCCCGTTCGACGCCGTGTTGCTCGACGAGCAGATGCCGGGCATGGAGGGGCTCGAGGTCCTGGAGTCGATCAAGGCCGAGCGGCCCGAGACCCCGGTGGTGCTCGTCACGAAGAGCGAAGCCGAAGACCTGATGGAGCAGGCCCTGGGCAGCGAGATTGACGACTATCTTACGAAACCGGTCAATCCCAGCCAGATCCTGCTCACCTGCAAGCGGCTCCTGGAGCAGTCGCAGCTCCGCCAGGAAACCCTCTCCCAGGAGTACCTGCAGTCGTTCAATAAAATCTCGCAGCTCCTGCGCGAGCCCCTCTCCCACGCGAAATGGACGGAGCTCTACCGCGCCCTCGTGCGCTACGACCTGGAACTGGAGGGGGACGAGGGCGCGCGACAGATTTTTCAGGACCAGTTTGAGGAGGCCAACGGCCAGTTCGGAACGTTTGTCGAGCAGCAGTACGCCGACTGGATCGCCCGCACCGACGACGCCCCGGACGCCGACCGCCCCCTCCTCTCCCACGAACTGGTTCCTGAGTTCGTGCTTCCCGCGATGGGCGACCGTCCGGTCGTGTTTTTCGTGATCGACTGCCTGCGCTATGACCAGTGGCGCACGTTCGAGGACCTGCTGCGCCCGCATTTTGCCATCGACACGGACTTCTACTACAGCATCCTCCCCACCGCCACACCCTACTCGCGCAACGCCATCTTCAGCGGCCTGCTGCCCGTGGACCTGGTGGATCAGTTCCCCGGGGCGTGGACGACCGACGAGGAAAGCGAGCACAGCCGCAATCAGTACGAAGAGGAACTGCTGCACGCCCAGCTCAAGCGGCACGGCCGAACCGACGCCAGCGTCCGCTACGATAAGCTTATCACCGGCGCGGAGGGCCAGTCCTTCGCTGAGGAGGCCACCAACCTTACGCAGCACGACCTGAGTGCCGTCGTTGTCAACTTTGTTGACATCCTCGCGCACAGCCGCTCCGACTCCGACGTGCTCAAGGAGCTGGCCCCCGACGAGGAGGCCTACCGCGCCCTCACGCGCACCTGGTTCGAGCACTCGTGGCTCTACGACGCCTTCCAGACGCTGGCCGACACCGACTGCACGATCATCCTCACCACCGACCACGGGGCCATCCGCAGCCTGCGCTCCAGCAAGGTGATTGGCGACCGCGAAACCTCCACCGCCCTGCGCTACAAGTACGGCCGCAACCTGAAGTGCGACGACGAGGAGGCCATCTTTGTCCGCGAACCGGAAACGTTCGGCCTTCCCAGCTACAACATGAACACAAACTTCATCTTTGCCAAGGAGGACTTCTACTTCGTCTACCCCACGAACTTCCACCACTACGAAAACCTCTACCGCGACACCCTGCAGCACGGCGGCGCCTCCCTCCAGGAGATGATCCTCCCCATCGCCACCCTCACGCCCCGGTAGGGGGGAGAGGGGAGTGGGAGAGGACACTGTGGCGTGTCAAACCTCAATGTTGTATCGTCATTCCGGCCAAGGCTTCGCTAGGAGCCGCAGCCCAGGACTACTTCCTCGCTTCGCTCGGGGCGCCGAGCCGGAATCCATCCAACCGATCGGAATCAAACCCGCACGAAAAGAAACTGGCGTTGAAGAAAAACAATCGGGTAACGGTTGGTCTTCTGTCAGTGGTTTATGGATTATTGGCGCGAACTCGCTCCGTCCGGGATGACAGGGAGCTGAATCTCTGACTGAAGGATCAGTATTGACACGGTAGCAGAAAACCTCTCATTCGGCCCTGCTCCGATCCAATGCGGACCGCACCATGTCCAATGTCCAACCTTCCACCGCCGAGGCGCTCGTCCCCGTCACCACCGATTCGGTGGAGGAGACGGCGGCGTTGGGCGCGCGGTTGGCCGAGCGGCTGGGGCCGGGCGCCGTCGTGGCACTGTACGGCGATCTGGGCACGGGCAAAACCCATCTCGTAAAAGGCATTGCAGAGGGCCTCGGCCTTGATCCCGCCACAGTGCGAAGCCCCACCTTCACCATCCTCCACACGTACGACACGGGCGAGCGCCCCCTCCACCACTTCGACGCCTACCGCGTGCAGACGCCCGACGAGTTCGTAGAGTTGGGCTTCTCGGACTACGTGCACGGCCCCGGGCTCACGGTCATTGAGTGGGCCGACCGGGTGGAAACGCTCCTCCCGCCGGACACGCTCCGCCTGCAGTTGACCCACGTCGCCCACCAACGGCGACGCTTCACCCTTCGCCCCGACGACGCGTCCTAATCCGCTCTCCTGCTCTGATGCCCCGCGACGCCATCGAGGACTTACTGTCGATGCCCCAGTACGCCAACACGGCGGACGCGGCCACCCCCGGCCTGGAGCGCATGAAGGCCTTGATGGACGCGATGGACCGCCCGCACGAGGCGCTCCGGGCCGTGCACGTAGCCGGGACGAACGGGAAGGGCTCCGTCTCGTCCATGATCGCGTCGATTGCCTCCGCGGCGGGCCTGCGCACCGGGCTCCACACCTCGCCCCACCTCACCCACGTCACCCAGCGGATGCGGATCGACGGCGTGCCTGCCCCCACCGACTGGCTCGCCGACACCATCGACGCGCACCGCGACGCCATCGAGCGGATCGGCCCCAGCTTCTTCGAGCTGACCGTGGCGCTCACCTTCCGCTACTTCGCCGAGCAGGACGTCGATCTGGCGGTGATCGAGGTCGGTCTCGGCGGGCGGCTCGACGGGACCAACGTCCTGCGCCCCGCCCTGTCCGTCATCACGAACATCGACCTCGACCACACCGACATCCTCGGCGATACGCTGGGCGCCATCGCCCGCGAGAAGGCCGGCATCTTCAAGCCGGGCACGCCCGCCCTCTCCGCCGTTACGCAGGACGAGGCGCGCACCGCCATCGCGGCCGTCGCCGACGAGGTGGGGGCTCCTCTCCACGAGCTCCGGGACGAGGTCACGTGGGAGGCCCGACAGGCCGACCTCACCGGCAGCGTGATCGACGTCGAGACGCCCCTCCGCCGCTACGACAGCCTCCCCGTGTCGCTTCTGGGTCGCCACCAGCAGGGGAACGCCGCCCTCGCCCTGCGTGCCGCCGAGCTGGTGCTACCCGCTCTCGAAGACAATCCCCAAC
>JAWOAQ010000093.1:0-7691 GCA_046498495.1 Salinibacter sp.
CCTCCCGCCTGCACCTGGCCTGGATCGGCACGGTTTGCGGACGTCTGGAATCCCGGTTCCGCTACTCCAACACTCTCGGCTGGAACACCTTCCCGGTCCCGAAATTCACCGATGACCAGCTGGAGGCCCTGACTGCCTCAGCCATGGACATCCTGCGTTGCCGCTACGAACATCACCCGGCCACGATCGCCGAGCTTTACGATCCGGACAAGATGCCCGAGGATCTGCGCGCCGCGCACAAGGCGAATGATGACCTGCTCGAAAGCATGTATATCGGCCGCCCGTTCCGCAACGACACCGAGCGGCTGGAGCACCTGTTCAAGCTATACGCCGCGCGGATCCGGCGGATCGAAAAGAGCGGGAGCAGCAAGAAAGGTCGCGGCCATGCCTGATCTCGTCCGTGTCGCCTACGCCGGAACCGGCAAGACCATGACCCCGAACGATATGGGGATGCGCCCCATGCAGGCGCGGGTGTTCGAGGCCCGCGCGGCGCAGTTCCTTCTTAACGCCCTGGAGCTGGCAGTGGAGACCACGAGGCCGGACGCAGAGGGCACCATCCACATCGACCTTCAGGTGGCCGAGGATTCGATCCAACAGCGCGCGGTGCTCTACGACAAGGAAGGGGACGCGCACTTCGATACCATCAGCGCCTTCATTAAGAGCCTGCGGGGGTCGGATCCGGACGCGGCGCTCTACTGGCTGGCCCGCATGCTGTACGCCGGGGAGGAGCCGCGCTTTATTCTGCGCCGCATGCTCATTTTTGCCGCCGAGGACGTGGGCCTCGCCGACCCGCGGGCCCTGCAGGTGGCCCAGAGTGCCGCCCAGGGCTTCGAGTACGTGGGGATGCCGGAGGGACAGTTCCTCATCGCAGAGTGCTGCCTCTACCTCGCCACGGCCCCGAAGAGCAACACCACGTTTTCGTACTTCGACGCCCTCGACCACGTCCGCGAGGAGCAGACCGAAGATATTCCCCAGCACCTGAAGGATCCGAGCCGTGACAAGGAAGGACTGGGCCACGGCGAGGGCTACAAGTACCCACACGCCTACCGCGAGCACTACACGCCCCAGCAGTACCTCCCGAACGAGATGCAGGGCACCTACTTCTACGCGCCCAGCGGACAGGGCTACGAAGAGGCCGTCGCCACGCGGCTGGAGCAGTGGCGCGAGCGGGACTTCGACGAGGATGTCGTTAAGCGGGCCCAACGCTACGCCGAGGAGGAAGGGGCCTGAGCGGTATTATGGGAGCGGAGGGAGGGCGGAAGAAAAGAGAGGTGTGAGAAACGGGCGACGCCACTTCGTGACAAGGTCAAAACGACTACGGGGAGAATCGAAACCCGTGGTGCGGCACGAGATTCAAAACGGTGCTTCATCTGGACGGCCTGCCCTCACGGGAGTCGTTCCCTCTGTCTTTCTCTGGAACCGCCGCATGCACATGCGACACGCGGACGTGCGCAGTTCTCATTTCTCGTCCACTTTCCGGACCCGTACTGCGTCGGCATGTCTCTGTTCGTGTTGTATGAACGCGTCCTGTCGCGGATAGGATCGTTGGCCTCGGGCCTGACGAAACCTGCGTTTTGTCTGTCTAAGCGCAGCGGACGTGCTTGGTCTTGAGGCACTAACCTGTATCTGCGACGGCGAGTGCAGGGGCATCTTCAATGCGGTTGTGACGACACGCGTCCCTCGACTGGGATCGTGTCCGCCTGTCCCTCTCTCCTTGATTCTCGACTGATCCGCGCTCGTGCGGATGGTCGTACCCGCTTCGGTGCGTTTTGCCCCGAGCGCCTCTTCTCTTGAGAGGCCGGGTTGAGTTCGAGACGCACGCAGCGATCCCAACGCGTCTTCCGAACGGAAGACCACGCGCAATCCAACCCCAACCAATCCAAACATTCCATGAGTACTGCACCCTACGCCAATCCCGACGTGCTCGTCTCCACCGACTGGGTGGCTGAGCACCACACTGACACCGACGCCATTCGTCTCGTTGAAGTTGATGTAGACACCTCCGCGTACGAGGAGGGCCACATTCCCGGCGCGGTGGGATGGAACTGGCAAACGGAGCTGGCCGATACCCAAACCCGGGACCTGGCCCCGAAAGAGGACTTCCAGGCGCTGCTCCGCGAGAGCGGCATCGACGACGATACCACCATTGTGCTTTATGGCGACAACGACAACTGGTTTGCCACCTGGGCCTTCTGGGAGTTGAAATACTACGGGCACGACGACGTCAAAATCCTGGACGGCGGCCGCAAAAAGTGGCTAGCCGAGGATCGCCCGCTGACGTCGGAGGCTCCGGAGTACCCGACCGGCACCTGGACCGCCGAGGCGCCCGACAATTCCGTTCGGGCCTTCTCCGGATACGTACAGGAGCGCCTGGGCCGCGACGACGTGGAGCTTGTCGACGTTCGCTCCCCGGAAGAGTTTCGCGGCGAAAAGCTGGGGCCGGAGGGGCTCAACGAGGGCGCCCAGCGCGGCGGCCACATTCCCGGTGCGCACAACATCAGCTGGAGTGAGGCCGTCAACGACGACGGCACCTTCAAGAGCGCCGAGGAGCTGCGTGAGATCTACGAGGCCCGTGGCATCACGCCAGACAAGGAGACGATTTCCTACTGCCGCATCGGCGAGCGATCGAGCCACAGCTGGTTCGTGCTAAGTCAACTGCTCGGGCACCCGAACGTCCGAAACTATGACGGCTCGTGGACGGAGTGGGGCAATCTGGTGGGCGCCCCGATCGAAACGGGGCCCGAGAAGGAGCAGGAGGCGTAGTCCTGGTTCCCTCCTTTCGTGCTTGCATCTCCGCCCCGGCTGGGCCCGCTGGCCCGGTCGGGGCGCGGGTGTTTGGGGGACCTCCAAGCAAAAACGCGTGCCGACCGGGGCCGACACGCGCTGCATGCCGATCAGAGATCGGCGGCTCCCGTCCATCCGGTGAAGGGGAGGGCCTGGGCTGGGCTACAGACCAAGCGATACCCCGAGCCGGATCGGGAAGTACTGCGTGTTCTCCCCTTCATTTAGGATGACCACGTAGTTGGGTTCGAGAAGGAAGCTCGTGCGAGGCGTCATGCCGACGCTTAGGCCTGCGCCAAACTGCAGGCCAACGTCCACTTCGCTGTCGCTCTCGGTTGTGAAGCCGTTGCTCTCAAGATCGCTGATGGCCGACCGGAAGAGGCCTCCGCCCCCAAAGGCGTACGGCATGACGCGACGGGATACCATCGGGCCGTTCAGCTTCAGGTTGGCCGTTGCGGAGAGCGTCGAAAACGCCCCGCCGTCGAAGTTGCCCGGCAGGTCAAGGCCGAAGCGGTTGTAGCGCCCCATCAAAACGCCCTCAATGTTCTCGGTAATCGCCAGCCCCCCGCCGATGCCGGCGTTAACCCCGGTCTTATAGCTGTTGTTGAACGCGGACGAAGAAGGAAAGTCTGCGCCGCCGTGGAGGTACAGGGTCTGCGCCGCGGCCGGGGAGGCCACGAAGAGCGCCAGCAGGGCGCTCAGGAAAAAGGCTGTTCGTTTCATTGTCGACGAAGAGTGTGGGTGAGAAGGATTGTGCCCGGGGGAGCCCGCCAACGGCCCCGTCCCGAAAGAGCACAGGGAACAGTACGCACTCTCCTCCTACATCCACCGTCCTGCTTCGGCGCGAATATGAGGGGGCCACCGGCGCATCCTGCGCTGCGGCTGCGGGGGCGCGGCGCAAATGGAGCCGAGCGGCCGCGCGGGACACGCGTAGAGGGGCAAGGCGCGCTCGGGTGTTTGAGGATTCGGAGATCACACCATACCCTTGCGGTGGACTGTCTGTTAAAACTGACGACCAACGCGTCTCATGGATCGCTGGCTCCGCTGGGCTGATCGCATCGACCGATTCAACGAATGGATGGGGCGGGGGCTCTATTGGCTGACGCTTGCGATGGTGGGAGTCGGGGCCTTCAATGCCATTGCGCGGTACCTGGACCGATATACTGATCTCGGCCTCAGCTCCAACACGTGGATTGAGCTGCAGTGGTACCTCTTCAGCCTCGTTTTTCTGCTCGGGGCGGCCTACACCCTGAAGCACGACGACCATGTACGGGTGGACGTGTTCTACAACTGGCTTTCCCGGCGGGGCCGGGCGTGGATCAACGTGCTGGGAACGGTGCTTTTTCTGTTTCCCTTCTGTGCCGTTGTTCTCTGGGTATCGGTGCCCTTTGCGGCGAACTCGTGGGTCATTCTGGAGCAATCCTCCGACCCTGGCGGGCTTGCACGCTACCCCATTAAGACAGCCATTCCGCTTGCATTTCTTTTTGTGATGCTCCAGGGGGTGTCGATTTTAATCCGAGAGGGGGCCGTGCTTCGAGGCGCGGCGCCAGAGTCCTCTGAGCCCGGGTCCCGACCGCGCATCGGATAGCCCCTCGGCCCGCCTGCCCTCTCCGCTCCTCCGCGAACCGACCCGCCGTCTGATCTCATGTCCGCCGACCTGCTGGCGCCGCTCATGTTTGCCGGGGCCCTGCTCCTCATCTTCTCCGGGTACCCTGTTGCGTTTGCGCTGGGCGGAACGGCGTTGCTTTTTGCGGGGCTCGGGGTGGAGGCGGGGATGCTGAGCTGGTCGCTCCTGCAGGCGATGCCCTCGCGGCTGTTCGGCGTGATGTCGAACTTTGTGCTGCTGGCGGTGCCCTTCTTCATCTTTATGGGCACCATGCTGGAGAAGTCGCGCCTGGCGGAGGACCTCTTGACCACGATTGGGCAGTTGTTTGGGGCGCTCCGGGGCGGGCTGGCCATCGCCGTCGTGTTCGTGGGGGCGTTGCTGGCGGCGGCCACGGGCGTGGTGGGCGCCTCGGTGGTGGCGATGGGGCTGATTTCGATGCCGGTGATGCTCCAGTACGGGTATTCCAAGGAGCTCTCCTCGGGGGTCATCACGGCGTCGGGAACGCTGGGGCAGATCATCCCCCCCAGCATTGTGCTGATCGTGCTGGCCGACCAGCTCGGCATCAGTGTGGGCGACCTCTTTCTTGGCGCCCTGCTTCCCGGCGCTGCGCTTGCCGGGCTGTATATGCTTTACGCTGGGGGAGTGGCCCTCGCCTGGCCCGAGGCCGCGCCAGCCCTCCCCAAAGAAGCGCGCGACCTTGCGCCGCTCCATCTTCTGAAGCGGGTGTTGCTGGTGATGCTCCCGCCACTCGTCCTCATCCTGCTGGTGCTGGGCAGCATCTTTGCCGGCATCGCCACGCCCACCGAAGCGGGGGCGCTGGGGGCCGTGGGGGCCATCGCGCTGGCGGCCGTGAACGGGCGCCTCTCCCTGGAGGCCCTCCGCGAGACGATGGACGAAACGATGCGCCTGACGTCCATGGTGATGTTTCTGCTGGTGGGCTCCACCGCCTTCTCGCTCGTCTTTCGCGGGCTGGGCGGGGACTTCTGGATTGAAGAGCTGCTTACAACCCTCCCGGGCGGCGTGATTGGGTTCCTTCTCATCGCCAACCTCGTCATCTTCCTGCTGGGGTTCTTCATCGACTTCTTCGAGATCGCATTTATCATCATTCCCCTGCTCCGAGGCCCGGCGGCCCAGCTGCTGCCCCCTGAGTTTGGGGCCACGGCCGACATCGCCCTCGTGTGGTTCGGCGTGATGGTGGGCATGAACCTCCAGACCTCGTTCTTGACGCCGCCCTTCGGGTTCGCACTCTTTTACCTGCGCGGGGTGGCCCCTGAGGGCGTAGACACCACGCAGATCTACCGCGGTGCTGTGCCCTTCATCATCATCCAGGTGGTGGGCCTGCTCCTCATGATGCTGTATCCGGAACTCGTGACGTGGGCCCTCTAACCTCTCGATTGGAGCGGGCGCTACGTGAGGGTGGCCAGCCGCCAGAGGAACCGGAGGGGCACGTCGTAGGCCACGACGAGCCCCCCCGCGAGAATCAGGACCAGTACAGGCGGGCTCAGAACCGCCATCGGACCCACGGCCGCCCAGGGGAGGCCCGTTACGGCCCGGTAGTCCGTGAGGACGCGCGTTGTGAAATACGCTGCGGCCCCCAGCCCGGCGAGGCCCAGCACAGAACACAGGACGGGCCCCGACACCGGGGACTGGTGGTGCGCCAGCAGCGCGAGGGGAAGACCCGGAAAGACGGGCCAGCATGGCCACGTTACCAGCATGAGGCCCTGCGAAAACGAAAACGACCCCGTTCGTCGGGCGAGCAGGGCGAGGGCCGTTGCCCAGAGCAGGAGCAGCCACAGGACCGTGCCCCCGAGGACGAGGCCGAGGCCTTCCGGGTACGTGATCCCGAAGCTGAGGGCGGGGCGGAGGCCCTCCGGGACGGCCGCAAGGACCCATTCGGCTGCGGGGGCCGCCGCGGCACGCCGGGCGGCGCTGACGCCCATGAGGCCCAGGGCGACAACTGCGGCGCTGAGGACAACAGCTGTGGCTCCTGGTTCCAGGTCGCGCCCGGTCCGGATGGCGTCACGATAGAAGCCGTGGGCCTGGAAGTACCGGCTCACGGTCCGGCGCGCAAAGGGACGACCGGCGTACAGGCCGCCGAGCACGACCGCGAGCATCCAGCCGAGGAGAACAAGTCCGTAGGACGTGTTCGTGGGGCCGCCGCCAGAGGGAAAGGCGAAGACGCGCTGTGATCCTGTGAAGAGGCCTTCCACAACGCGGGCCGCGGGGCGAGCCGTGCCTGCGACGGTGCGCAGGCCGTACCGACGGGACGAAAGCAGCGATGGCTCCCCATCGCGCCACCGATGGACGAAGACGAGAGGCGGCGAGGCGGGGGCTGCATCGAAGAGGGCGGGCAGCGCCGTTTCCAGGTACCGCGCCTGCCGTTCGGCCGAGTGTGGCACCTGCAGGCCGGACGCGGCGCCTGGCTGCGTCCACGTCCCGAGCGCCCCGATCCCAACCGAAGGGCGGGCGTCGGCAGGGGAGTGGTCGGCCCAGGCGTGCCACCGATCGACGGGTGTGCGGTGCCCCTGCAGATCGAGAAGCACGCGGTCGACGGCCCCGCTGCACCGGTCGGCGGCGTGCGTGAATGGGGTGACGTAATACGTGCCGAGCTGCGATTCGGTGGCGATGCGTTCGCTCCATCGGGACAGGATTTCGCAGGCCCTCGGCACAGTGGTATCCGTGTGACGCGCAAGGCCGATGGCCCGGAGGGCGTCGTGGCGGGCAGCACGTCGCGTCAGGCGGTCGAGGACCGGCTCGGCGGCCCGGAGGGAGTCGGAGAGGGCGGCGGCCGAGACGTGGGCGACGGGCAGGTCCACGTAGAGCGACAGGCCGAGGGCGTCGGCGCGGGCGAAGACCGTGTCGGGCGGGACGTGTAGGAGACGCACTGCGTCGGCGCCCGTGGCGGCGATGTGGTCCAGGGTCGTCGCAGCCTCGGTGGGGTCCGAGGGGGCGTGCCACACGACGCCGCGACGAGCAGTGTCGGAAGGGGCGGGCGCAGGCGAGGGTGAGGAGTAGGCCGGTAGAACGGGAAGAAGAACGAGAAGGATTGAAAGCACGGTTGTCGGAGGCGTCGGTCCGCCAATGGACACTGTAAGCCCAAAACGTTGGGGCATCGGTCGTAAGCCAGTGGAGCAAAGGGAAAAGATCGCACGGAGACGCCTACTGTTGTGTCAAACCTCAAAGTTGTGTTTGTCATCCCGGCCAAGCCCCGAGGGCGTTCGGGGCGCCGAGCCGGGATCGATCCAGCCAACTCAATGGGGCTCGACTGAGGAGGAATGGCCCTGTGGGGGGCGGAGCGGAACCC
>JAWOAQ010000141.1:0-2902 GCA_046498495.1 Salinibacter sp.
CGACCACTTCGGCATTGCGGTGCGCAACGCGTGCTTCTGCGCCCAGCCCTTCGTCCGCGATCTGCTGGGACGCACGGGCGGCGACGGCGCCCCGACCGAAGGGAGGAAGTGGTCTTCGGGCCGGGCGCCCGCGGACCAATGCGGTCCTGAGACGCAACCGGGGATGGTGCGCGTGTCGTTCGGCCTCTACAACACGACCGACGATGTGGACGCCGTGGTCGATGCACTGGCGGACCTCGTCGAACGCCCCACCGAGTATCGAAAGCAGTACCGACCCGCGATGGATGGAAGCGGCGACTGGGTCCACCGCGACTTCGAGCACCCGCCGGAGGCCTCCTTCTCGCTAACGGAGGCCGTCGACGACTGGCTCCAGTCGAAGTAGGGCTACGCAGCGTCGGCCATGGCCGTGTCCACAACGTCCTCCTGCACGTTGCGCGGCATCTGCTCGTAGTGGCTGAACCGGGTCTGGTGCAGGCCGCGGCCCTGCGTGAGGGAGCGAAGCGCCATGGCGTACTGGTGGAGCTCCGCTTCGGGCACCTCGGCCTGGATGCGCTGGAGCGATCCCTGCGCGTCGATGCCCTGGATGCGGCCCCGGCGCGAGTTGAGGTCGCTGATCACGTCGCCGGTGTACTCGTCGGGCGTGGTGACGTGCACGGTGTGGATGGGCTCCAGGAGCGCCGGATTGGCCTGGTCGAACGCGTCGCGGAAGCATCCAAAGGCCGCCCGTTTGAAGGCCGCCTCGTTGGAGTCCACCGGGTGCATGCCGCCGTCGTAGATCACCACGCGGATGTCGCCGACGGGGAAGCCGGCCACGGGGCCCTCTTCCATCACGGCCAGCACGCCTTTTTGGATGGACGAGAAGAACTTGTTCATGTCGATGACGCCACCCGTGATGGCATCAACGAAGTGGACGGAGGCGTCCCACTCGGTCTCGACGGTCTCTTCGCCGCGCACGTCCACGTCGTCCGGGGCCACAAAGTCGCCGTCCAGCGGCTCAATCAGCATCGAGATGTCGGCAAACTCGCCCGCCCCGCCCGACTGCTTTTTGTGGCGGTACGAGGCGCGCGCCCGGTTCTGGATCGTCTCGCGGTAGGAGATGCGCGGCGGCGTAAACTCGACCTCGACCCCCGCCCGCCGCTTCAGGCGCGACTTGGCGATCTGGAGGTGCATCTCGCCCTGCCCGCTCAGGAGGAGCTGGTTGAGTAGGGCATCGTGTTCGAAGGAGAGCGACGGATCCTCGGCGGTGATCTGGTGCAGGCCCCGCGCCAGTTTGTCTTCCTTACCGCTCTGGGTGGCCTCGACGGCCATGCGGTAGCGCGGCTCCGGGAACTGGATCGGTGGAATGGTCGCGTCGGTGCCGGGGGCGCGCAGCGTATCGTTGGTGTTCGTGTCGTCGAGTTTCACGAGCGCGCCGAGGTCGCCGGCGGTGAGGCGAGGCACGGTATTGCGGTCCTCACCGTTGAGCACGTACATCTGCCCAATGCGCTCCGTGGCACCCGTTGAGGCGTTCTCGAGGTCCTGGCCCGACTCCAGGGTGCCGTTGTAGACGCGGACGAATGAGTATTCGCCGACGTGCTCCTGCTCCTGGGTGCGGAAGACGAACGCGACCGGGTCGTCGTCCGGGTCGGGGGCGAGCACGTCGCCGCTCTCGGTCTCGACGGGGCGGTCGGCCGGGGAGGGACAGACGCGGTCGATGAAGTGGAGGAGGCGCCAGACGCCCACCCCCTCGGTGGCGCTCGTCACGAAGATGGGGAAAAGCTCGCGCTCCAGCATGGCGTCGTGCAGGCCGTCGCGCATCTGGTCTTCCGTGAGCCGGCCCTGCTCGAAGTAGGTTTCCATGAGGGCCTCGTCCTGGGCGGCAATGTCCTCGACGAGGGTTTCGTGGCGTTCCTGCGCCTCGTCCCGAAACGCGTCGTCGATGGGCTGCACCTCCGGCTCCGTCTCGCCCTCCGGAAAGTGGAGCTGCTGCATTCGAAGTACATCGATGACGGTACGGGTGCCCTCACCGGCGGGCATCTGGACGACCGTGGCCCCGCGCCCGAAGCGGTCCTCGATCTCGTCGACGAGAGAGCGGAAGTGGGCGCTCGATTGGTCGAGGTGATTGACGACGAAGAGAGAGGGGGTCGCCATCTGCTCGCCGTAACTCCAGGCGGTTTCGGTGCCGACCTCAACGCCCGAGCGGGCGTCCATCACGTACAGGGCCGTGTCGGCCACCCGCATGCTGGCGATGACCTCGCTGGCGAAGTCGGGGTAGCCGGGGGTGTCCAGGATGTTGACCTTCGTCCCGTTCCAGTCGGCGTTGAGGAGAGACGTGAAGATCGACATGCCCCGGTTTTGCTCGGCGGTGTGGTAGTCGCTGGCTGTGGTGCCGTTCGGCACGGAGCCGGGCCGGCCAATGACGCCGCTCGCATGGAGCATGGCCTCGGCAAGGGCGGTTTTCCCGCTGCCCTGGTGGCCCACGAGAACGATGTTGCGGAGCGCGTCGGGGGAGGAAGGGGTCATTGGATCACGAAGCGGTGCGGAAGGGAAGGAGCGGGGGAACTGCCGTTCGGAAGCGGTTTCCTAAACTTACACATTCGAACGGGGGAGTCAAGGGGAGAATCGCGGCGCAGCAGCTTCGTTGGGCAAAGGAGGCGCGGTCGACGCTGGTCCGGGGGCGGAAGCGAGCACAGGAGGCGCGTTCAGGAGAAGCCAGACGGGAACGTCCCGAAACACCGCTTCGGAGAGGGGGTTGGATCTGCCCGCACCTATTAACTGTCGCTCGACTTCCGCCCATGCAAAAGTACTTCATCGCGTTCGGGGTTGGTGTTCTGCTGGCTGCCCTGGGCCTCGGCGCGTATCTCCAGTTTGGGACGCCGGCCACAGCCAATCTGCCCACGGTTACGGTGTACAATAACCCGTC
>JAWOAQ010000183.1:0-9663 GCA_046498495.1 Salinibacter sp.
GGCAACTCCCCCCCGAGATCCGCGAGCACGTCCCGCAGGTCGCTGACAGCCCCGGGCGTGGAGACTTTCGGGAGCATCACGCTGTCGGGGAGTGTCCCCCCCGAGAGGGCCGCGAGGTCGTCGCTCCCGCCCTCGTCGAGGGGGTTGATCCGAACGCAGACCTCGGGGTCGGCATCGACCTCGGCGAGTACCCTGGTGACGGTCTCGCGTGCCTTCGCTTTGCCCGCCGGCGCGACGGCGTCTTCGAGATCGAAGACGATCACGTCGGCGCCGCTTTCGGGTGCTTTGCGGAGCAGTTCGTCCTGGTCGCCCGGGGAGAAGAGAACGCTTCGACGAGCCATATCGGGCGGTTCGGCTGGGACGGTCAAAACCGTGCCGACGAGGTCGGCGGAACCGACAAGGCGTTCGGACCCCAATCAGCGTCGATGGCGACACCCGCAGAGCGTCTCGCCCGGGAGGCCCGAGCGATCCGTCGCGTCGAGGATCCCCCGCCCGCGTGGGAAGCGGAGTTCGCAGACGAGTCGGGCGTGGCGGTCTACGCCGCCGAGTTGGAGGGTGTCGACGGGCGAAAGCAGCTTCTCGTCCCGCGATCGGACGCCACCGAGCGACAGCGCCGGGCGTTCGGGGCGGCTTGGTCGGTCTGGGAACGCCACGGCGGGGAGCGTTCGATCGTGCCCGTGGTCGCGACGGGTGACGAGCCACGGCCGTGGCTGGCGCTCGGTCCGCCCGACTCCGAGGGCCGGTTCGGTCAGGAACCGCTCCCGGAGGCGGCGGTTCGAGCGCTGCTCGTCGACCTCGCCGAGGGCTGCTGGGTGATCCGGCGGTCACCGTGGGACGGCGTCGCCGACCCCAGACAGTATCGCCTCACAGCGGACGGAGCGAGCGCAGCGGTACGCTGGCCCCTCTCGGTGCAGGAAAGGGAGTCCCCGGTAGTGCGAACCCTCGGTGAGATCGGCTACGAGGCGCTCACCGGGGAAGAGCCAGCGACGGAACGGTGCCCGCTCCCCCAGACGATCCGGAGCAGCGGTCGGTACACGGAACGGCTCTGTGCGGTCGTCGAGACTGCGCTCGCAGCGCCCCCCGCCCGGTACGCGAACCCGTACGAACTGAAGCGAGCGCTCCTGTTCGGCCCGGAGGCCGAACGAACCGGCGACAGCCACGAGACCGAGGTGTCAGGCCGGCCCATGGGGAGCGGACCGGCAGCCGGTCGGTCCGAGAGCGGAACGGCGACTGCGGGCCACGACGGACGGTCCTCGGAGAGTGAGAAAGCGAATCGACGAGAGACTGCGCGAGGGGGATCCGACACCGGTATCACACGGCGGGCAGTCGTCGGTGCGCTGGGGCTGAGCGCGATCCCGTTCGCTGGCGCCTTCGCGGCTCGTTCGCCGGATGACGCCGCGGAGTCGCCGACGCCGGAACCGCCGGACGCGTCGTTTGCCTTCGCCGACGAGGGGACGGCGATCCGGGTCACGCACGCGGGCGGGAACTCGATAGCGGCCGACCGCCTGCTCGTCAGGAACACGCGCTACAGCGGGATCGGCAACTACGAGTGGGCGGCGTTCACCACCGAGGACACCGTCGAGTCCGGCGATACGATGTTGTAACTTTTAGGCAAAGGCATTTGATCAATCCGCAAAAACGGTCAGGAGCGAAAAAGCCGACGCCGACCGCAGGGCTTTCTTCCTTACAAACAGCGGACGCGGTAAAAAGCTTTTTACGGTGCCATCATACTTGATACAACCTTGAAGGGATCATAGCGGAACGACTTATGCCAATAGCCAGAAAGATGTCGGATTTTATTGAAAAATCCTCCTGGATCCGGAAAATGTTTGAAGAGGGTGCGCGCTTAAAGGCCATCCACGGCGCAGACAACGTGTTTGACTTCTCCCTGGGAAATCCCAACATGGAGCCGCCGGAAGAGGTCAGAGACCATCTGGAGCAGGTCGCAGCAGATCCCGCACCCAACTGCTGGACGCGTACACCCGTGAGTTGATTCTCAGCAACAGCGTCGGACAGGTGTTGGGGCTGGCCGTCCCGGCCCTGCTGGCGGCCCGCCTGCATTCCCGCCAGTTGTTTTCGTACCTCCGAATACGAGGTGTGGACGGGCGCTTTCTGCTCCTGGCCGCCGTGGGGATCCTGGGCCTCCAGCCGGTGGTGCAGTGGCTTGCTCAGATCAACCAGTCGATGCCGCTCCCCGAGGGGATTCGGATGCTGGAAGAGTCGCAGCTTCAAATGATTCAGAAGGTGCTGGAGAGCAACCTGGGGCTGGGGTTTAATGTCGTCATGCTGGCGCTCGTCCCCGCCATCTGCGAAGAGGTGCTCTTTCGGGGCTACGCGCAGCGACAATTTGAGCGGGCCTCGGGGGCGGCCGGGGGTATCCTCCTGTCTGGGGTGCTTTTTGGCGTGTACCATCTTCGTCCCTCCCAGGTCCTGCCGCTCATCGTGATCGGCCTCTTTCTGGCGTACCTCACCTGGCGCACCGGGAGCCTCTGGCCCGCCATCCTGGTGCATCTGCTTCACAACGGGATTGCGGTCGCCATGGCCCATGTCGCCCAGCAGCGCGCCGACATCAGCCTGGAGAACCTGGATGCCATGCCGGTGCCGTGGTACGCGGTGCTGGGGGGATTCGTCATTGTCGGTGGTGTTCTCTATGTTTTGCATCCCCTGGCGCGGCGCCTGCGCCCCCGCGAAGTTTGACGATGAGCCCTCGAGATTCTTTTGACTGGTAGCGCACAACAATGAGCAAGCAGGAAGACTGGGTCAGTGTCTACCGGACCGGCACCGACTACGAGGCCGACCTGGTACGGGACCGACTCGATGACGGGGGCATCCCCGCCGTGGTCCTGACGCAGCGGGACCACGCCTTCAATCTGAATGTGGGGGATCTCGCCCGGGTGCACGTGATGGTGCCGCCTGACCGGGCCGACGAGGCCGTGGCCCTCCTCGAGGAGACGCTTTCGGATGAGGAACTCGAGGCGGCTGCTCTGGGGGCCGACCCGGACGCCCCACCCGCCAATACGCCGGAGGAAGACTCGAAACTCGATTCGGGACACGAGCACATGAACTTTCGTCCGCCGGAAGATGCGGACGAAGATGAATGACGCGTCCTGTGCGTCCCGTGGCGAGGGGGGCTTGTCTCTTTGGGGGGATCCGTTATGAACTTCTGACGAACGTCGATTTGATCCGTGAGTGAAGATACCAAACGCATCCTTACTGCTCTCATTGGGGCCCCGATTGCCGTGGCCCTTGCCTATACCGGTGGGGCCAGCTTTGCGGTGGCCGTGGCCGCGGTTGGTCTCGTCGGCCAGATGGAGCTCTACCGCATGGCTCAGGTTGTCGGCACGGAACCGAGTGTCGGGAGTGGACTGGTGCTAGGGGGCCTTGTGGTGGCCACCCTGGGGGCTCCCTGGTTTTGGCCCGCCCTCGCCCTCGGGCTGCTGGCTTACATCATAAGCACACCCTTCTGGGTGCCGCAGGACCGGTTCCTTCCGAGTGTGGGGGTGACCCTTTTCGGCGTTCTTTACCCCACGGGTTTGCTGGGAAGCCTGGTTCTACTGCGAAACGAGTATATTCCGGAGGGCGAGGTTCGGGCTGCGTTCTGGCTGGTGGTCCTCACGTTCCTCCTTGTGTGGGCTACCGATATTTTTGCGTACTACGTTGGAACGTGGCTCGGCGATCGCCCCATGGCTCCGGACATTTCGCCCAATAAGACATGGGAGGGCACCCTGGGAGGGTTCGTGGCCGCCGGGGCCGTAGCGGTGGGAGGGAAACTGGCGCTGGTTCCGTTTCTGGGGTGGGTAGACGTGGCGGTGCTGGCTGTGCTGGGAGGTGGGGTTAGTCAGGTCGGGGACCTGCTGGAAAGCCAGCTCAAGCGATCCACGAACATGGACGATTCCAGCGGCCTGCTGCCGGGACACGGGGGCGTACTGGATCGGTTTGATGGGCTGGCAGTCGTGGCGCCGCTTGTTTACGTCTATTGCTATCTCGTGGGCTTCTTTTAAGGGAAGCGATGAGAGGATGTCCCCCTCGGGCCCGCCCCTTCGAGGGAGACAAGGGGAACGCAGCCTCGCGGCAGAGGGTACATAAGCTGTCCCGATGCTTGTCCGATCATGTGTTGGAATCATGGGTCTTTTCAGTGCCGGCCGCGGCCCCCGATCGTTCGACTATTCCCCCCGTTACTATAATCCGGACGAGGACGAAGACCGAGAGCTCAAGCGGCGCATGCGGGCGCGTCGGCCTCGCTCGGACCGCCGGGGACCCATTGGGTGGTTGTATCTCGTGGGCCTTTTGCTCCTGACGCTCTTCATCTACCAGTCGCTGTAAGCGAATCGCTGGTGTTCTCCTGTGGCTGATCACACTGCGACGGCGGACGGCATCATTGAGGTGATGTCGGACCGGCTCGCAAATCAAATCGCGGCCGGCGAAGTGGTTCAACGACCCGCTTCGGTGGCGAAGGAGCTGCTCGAAAATGCCCTGGACGCCGGGGCCTCTTCGCTCGATGTGATCCTGAAGGATGCGGGCAGCACGCTTGTGCAGGTGGTCGATGACGGGTGTGGAATGAGCCGGGCGGACGCGGCCCGGTGCTTTAAGCGGCATGCGACGAGTAAAATCCGATCGGTGGACGACCTCGAGCGCATCCGTACGCTCGGCTTTCGAGGAGAGGCCCTGGCGTCCATCGGGGCGGTGGCACAGGTGACGCTGAAGACGAAGCGTGTGGAGGACGAGGCCGGCACGCTGGTACGCGTAGAGGGCGGTGAGATTACGCAGCACCGTCCCTGCGCCGCGCCCGCCGGGACCTCCGTTGCCGTTCGGAATCTCTTCTACAACGTCCCGGCCCGGCGCAACTTTCTGAAAACCCCTGCCACGGAACTGAAGCATCTGAGCACGACGGTGCAGGTGCTGGCCCTGGCGCACCCCCGCGTGGCGGTCCGTATGGAGCACGACGGCCACGAGCACTACGACCTCGCGGCGGCGCAGGCGGAGGAGGACCACGCGGCTCTCAACGAGCGCATTGTGGGCCTTTTCGGCGATGATCACGCCGGCGATCTCGTGCCCGTCCGCGATTCCTCCAGCGATCTTACGCTGCGTGGGTTTGTCGGCACGCCCGACTCCCACCGGAAGACGCGGGGACAGCAATTTCTGTTTGTGAATGACCGGTACGTGCGCGATCGCTATCTGAGCCACGCCGTTAAGAAGGCCTATGGCGACCTGCTGCCGGACGGGGCCTTTCCGTTTTTTGCGCTGTTTCTGACCATGGATCCCCGCCGGGTCGACGTCAACGTCCACCCGCAAAAGTCGGAGGTGAAGTTTGACGACCCGAGCGGCATCTACGGGTTTCTTCGGGGGGCGGTGCGCGAGGCCCTCGGGCGTGTTCACGTCACGCCGCAGTTTGAATCTGGGGAGGGGCCGACGGAGCGTGATTCTTCAGCGGACGCGTCGGGGGAGACGAGGGGCGACGGGCCTCGGCCCGCGTCGTTTCAACCCCGTCGGTCGCAATCAGACGACCCGGAACAGGCGTCGTCAGAGGATGCGTCGCCGTCCGCGCCTGTGTCCGTCGACCGATCGAGCGGGGGGGGCTCCCCGCAAACGTCCGCCTCGGGCGAAACTGTGGATCCCGGGGCCGCCTCCACGTCTCTGTACCGCGGGCCGGCTTCCAGCCCCGACGGTACAACGGACGCGTCTTCGCCCGATGCGGAGGGCGAGGCCCCCGATCGGAATCGCCCGCCGGTGTGGGGGCTGCACGACACGTACATTCTCACGCCGACCGATACGGGGCTCATGATGGTGGACCAGCGGGCGGCGCACGTGCGCGTGCTGTACGAAGAGCACCGGGCGCGCTTGTCGGCGGGGCAGGGCCCCTCACAGCAGCTTCTGTTCCCCCATACCGTGGAACTGGGACCGTCTGAGTCGGACCTGCTGGACGACCTGCTGCCGGATCTGCGCGCGCTTGGATTCGAGGTGGAGCGACTGAGCGGACGCACCGTGGCGGTGCGCGGCGTGCCGGCCGATGTGCCGGACGGCGACGAGGCCCGGATCCTTGAGGATCTGCTCGAGCAGTACAAGACCGAGCAGGACGCAGTGTCCGACGAGCGCCGGGAGCAGTTGGCCCGCGCCCTCGCACAACAGAGTGCGGTTCGGCGGGGACAGCCCCTCTCCGAAAAGGAGCGGCGGGCCCTGCTCCGTGACCTCTTCGACTGCGAGATGCCGTACGCCGATCCGTCCGGCACCCCGACAATTGAGAAATGGTCGCTGGAAGAAATCGCCGATCGCTTTGGCCGGTAGCTCTTGAACGAACGCGTTGCTCGGATGTCCGACCCGCTTCCCGACCGGGTGGCCCGTTTCATCAGTCGTCACGCGCTCCTGCGCCCCGGGCAGCGCGTGCTGGTGGGCGTGAGCGGCGGCCCGGACTCCATGGTGTGTCTCGCGGTTCTCCGGGCGCTGGGCTACGACGTCTCTGTTCTCCACGTGAACTACGGGCGGCGGACGGGGGCGGACGCGGACGAGGCGGTCGTGCGGAACTACTGCACCCGTCAGGACATTCCGCTCCGGATTGAGTCCCTCGATGCGGACCGCCGGGCCGAGCGGCGAGGCGAATCCCTACAGGCGGCCGCCCGCCGCCTTCGATACGAGGCCTTCGCGACTGCGGCGGGAGACCGGGACCACTCCGCTGTGGCTGTGGGGCACCATCAGGACGATCAGGCCGAGACGCTCCTACTCAACCTGTTTCGGGGAGCCGGGCCGGAGGGACTGGCGGGCATGCCGCCATCGCGTCCCCTCCAGGACGCCCCAGAGGTGCGGCTTGTGCGCCCCCTCCTCAACGAACCCCGCGCCGCCATCAAGGAGTACGCCGCCACGCACGACATCCCGTGGCGACACGACCCGACAAATGAGGATCCATCGTACGATCGAGCGGCGCTGCGGACGGAGATAGTGCCCCGCATTGAGGAGCAGTTCCCGGACGCGTCGAAGAACATGGCACGCGCCGCGGCCCTCATGCGCGAGTATGTGGACGCCACGCTTACCCCGGCCCTGGCCCTCCGTCTGGATCGGTGCTTCCAAACCACGCCACAGGGCGGATGGGTAGCGCTCACGCCCCTTCAGAACGAGCCGGGCGTCTGGCGCCGACGCGTCCTCCTGGCCGCGTTGGCCCGCACGCTCCCCGATGCGCCGTACACCCACGCCGTGGCGGACCAATTGGTCGCGCTGATGGAGGCCCAGCCGGGGGCCCGCATGGACTTCGACGGGGGGACGGTCTGGCGCGAGCGCGAAGGCCTCCGGTTCATCCCGCAGGCGGACGCCGCGGCGCCCGTGCCCCCGACGCCGGTGCCGTGGGGGGAAGAGGTCCCGGTGGCCACGGGCACGCTCCGGGTCGATCCCCTCGACAGGGTCCCCGATCCGGTCACGACAGAGACCTCCTGTGAGGTGTACGCCGATCGCAGTCGCCTCTCCGACCCGCTCACCCTCCGCTCCTGGCGTTCCGGCGACCGCCTGCAGCCCCTCGGCATGGAGGGCTCGAAGCTGGTCAGCGATCTTTTAACCGACGCGAAGGTGCCGCCACACCGACGAGACACGGTATGCGTTCTCACCACGGACGAGCATCTGGCCTGGGTGGTGGGGCATCGCCTCGATCACCGCGTGCGGATTCGGCCCGGCACCACCCAGGCCGCCCGCCTCACCTGGCAGCCCCAGCAGGGCCCCAATCATGAAAATGCGTCGGACGATTGCATTTCGGCGTAGCCGCCGCGTAGCTTTTTAAACATCACTCCCGCCCACCCCCTTTCGTCGCATCGCTGTCCTCATGCCCACCACGCGTGACCTCATTGCTGCCCCCGTCCAGCCCGATGACGATACCGTCACTTATCGGGGGGATCGCTTTCGTCGCTACCTCAGGGCCGAGACCATCCAGGAGCGCGTCCAAGAGATGGGGCACCAGATTAACGATCACTACGCGGGACGCACGCCCATTCTGGTGAGCGTGCTCAACGGGGCGTTTATGTTTACGGCCGACTTGATGCGGGCCCTTCGCATCGAGTGCGAGATTGACTTCATGAAGCTCTCCTCCTACGGCGCCGAAAAGGTCTCCAGCGGAGAGGTTCGGGAGCTGAAAAGCATTGACGCGGATCTGGAGGGGCGCGACGTTATCATCGTGGAGGACATCGTGGATACGGGCCTCACAATGGAGTTTATCAAAGATCGACTCCGGAAGTACGATCCCGGGTCGGTACGCGTGGCCACCCTGCTCCACAAGCCGCAGGCCACTGAGCCGGACCTCACGCTCGACTACGTCGGCTTCCAGATTCCGGACCTGTTCGTGATCGGGTACGGGCTCGACTACGGCCAACTTGCCCGCAACCTCGGCGACATCTACATTCTGGACGAATCCGCGTAGTTGACCGATTCCGGGCCGCTGCCGTGAGCCACTCATCGCCTCGCATATTCGTTGCGTACGCCGGGGGCACCATTGGCATGCGCGAGACCGACGATGGGTACGCCCCGGCCCCGGGCTACTTGCAGCGGCGCATGGCCGAACTGCCGCCGTTCCAGGCCGACGACGTACCGGCCTACGACGTCCACGAGCTGGACCCGCTCCTCGACAGCTCCAACATGGCGCCGCCCGACTGGCTGCGCATTGCGGAACTCGTTCGCGACCACTACGCCGACTATGATGGCTTCCTGGTGGTGCACGGCACGGATACGATGGCGTTTACGGCCTCGGCCCTATCGTTTATGCTCCAGCCGCTGGACAAGCCGGTTGTCCTCACCGGCTCCCAACTGCCGCTTGCCGCCACACGCACCGACGCGCAAAGCAACCTTCTCACGTCGCTCCTACTCCTGGGCCACCACGCCGACCGCCTCGCGGGCGTCCACCTCTTCTTTAATGATCGTCTCTACCGCGGCGCTCGTACCACGAAGGTCAACGCCGATGCGTTTGCTGCCTTCGACTCCCCAAACTTTCCGCCCGTCGGCACCGCGGGCATCAATCTCACCGTGGACTGGGATCGGGTGCCAACGCCGGAGCGTCCCCCTCGAATGCCCGAGATCACGGAACTGGGAAGCGCGACGGTGTCGGCCTTTCGGCTCTTTCCGGGACTGGAGGCCGAGTATCTCGAAAATGTGTTGGCGCCGCCCGTACAGGGCGTCGTGCTAGAGTGCTTTGGCTCGGGAAATGCGCCGTCCTCGAACGAACCCTTTCTCACGGCCCTTCGCCGGGCCACCGATCGGGGGGTCGTGATTGTCGCCGTCCCCCAGCCCCTCCGCGGCACGGCCGATCTTGACCTCTATGCCACGGGGCAGGCGCTGGCCGACGCGGGCGTGGTGAGTGGCTACGACATGACGACCGAAGCCGCCCTGGCCAAGCTGTACTATCTTTTCGAGCAGGGCCATCCCCCGGCCGACGTGCGGGCGCTGACGCAGCAAAACCTGCGCGGCGAGCTTACGCCACCGGAGGACGTTCCCTCGTCGCTGGGCCGGGCGCGTCGGCGTCTGGCGGGGTACCGGTAGGGGGCGTCACGCGGAGGGGATGGAGGCGGACGCGGCTGTTTTGTGGTGCACGGCGGAGGGAGTGAGGGGACGGAAGTGCGCGGTAAAGTGGCGGAGCTGGGGCGGCTCTTCTGTAATCTCGTAGCCGGGGATGTCGCCCTTCCGATCGACGAGGTCGTCGAA
>JAWOAQ010000188.1:0-9266 GCA_046498495.1 Salinibacter sp.
GTGACGATCGATCAGGCCGACCTGAACGAGATGCAGCGCCTCTGGTCCGAAGCGAAGTCTTCAGACCAGGTCCCGTCGTCTGAGGGTGAGGCGTCGTGACGGGAGGCCGCAACGGTACGCTTCGTTTCCCCCGCAGCCCTGATGGGTCGTGATCGACTTTCCGCTGACGAATCCGGTCCTCGTTTTTGCCACGGTGATGCTCATCGTGCTGCTGGTGCCCCCGCTCTTCCGTAAGCTGCGGCTGCCAGGGCTCGTCGGGCTCATCGTAAGTGGGGCCGTGGTGGGCCCTCACGCGCTCGGGCTGCTTGAGCGAGGGGACACCTTTGAACTGTTGGGCACGGTGGGGTTGCTCTACCTGATGTTTACGGCCGGGCTGTCCCTCGACCTCAACCAGTTCATCCAGTATAAGAGCCGGAGTCTTGTCTTTGGGGGGCTCTCGTACTTGTTTCCTGCAGCGGGGGCGTACATCGTGGGCACTCAGGTCCTTGGATTCGCCCCCCCGGCGGCCGTTCTGCTTGGGGCCATTGTGGGGTCCCACACGTTGCTGGCATATCCCGTGGCTGCGCGGCTCGGCCTCACGAAGAACGCGGCCGTCACCATGGCGATGGGCGGCACGATGGTCACGGACATCGTGTCGCTGCTTGTGCTGGCCGCCGTGTCGGCGACACTGAGCGGCGACACCGGCCCCGTTTTCTGGGCCAGCTTCGTCGGGCTGGTCGTCGTATACGGGACGATCGTCTTTGTGGGGGTCCCCCGGCTCGGCCAGTGGTTCTTTCGGACCGTGCGCAACCAGGCCGACCTGGAGTTTGTCTTTCTGCTGGCCGTGGTCTTCGTGGTGGCCTATCTGGCAGAACTGGCCTACCTTGCCCCCATTATCGGCGCGTTTCTGGTCGGGATTGCGCTGAACCCGCTCGTCCCTGAGCGCAGTGCGCTCATGTTGCGGATCGAGTTTGTCGGGGAGGCCCTCTTTATTCCGTTCTTTCTTATCTCGGTGGGAATGTTGGTGGATACGGGCATGCTCCTGGAGGACTGGACCGTGGGCCTCTACACACTCTCGTTTGCCGGCCTCGTATGGGTCGGAAAAGGATGTGCCAGCGGCGCAGTGGGGTGGCTCTACGGCCTGAGCGCCAGCGAAATCGGAACGGTCTTTGGGTTGTCCACCCCGCAGGCGGCCGCCACCCTTGCCGTAACGCTCGTGGGGTTCGAGATGGAATTGTTTGGCGAAGCGGTCGTCAACGCTGTGGTCCTGCTCATCCTCCTGACAGCCGTTGTGGGCCCGTGGGCGGTGGAGCGATTTGGGCGACAGGTGGCCCGGGCGGAGGCGGCCGCGCCGTATCGCCCCCCGGAGGGACACCAGCGGATCCTCGTGCCCCTCTCGCATGCGGAGACGGTGGGGGACCTCATCGACCTTGCCCTCCTGATGCGGAGCGAGGGGTCGCAGGAGCCGCTCTATCCCCTCACGGTGGTGCGTGACGGGACGAATGAGGAGGTGGAGGCCCGTGTGGCCGCGGGCGAGCGCCTTCTTGAACATGCGGTCCGTGACGCTATGGAGGCCGAGGTGCCCGCCGTTCCGCTCATCCGTGTGGATTACAACGTCGCAGACGGCATGGTGCGGGCCGTTACGGAGGAGCGCATTTCTACAATTGTGGTGGGGTGGAGTGGGGACAGCTCGGCCCGGAGCGTGGTGTTTGGCAGTGTGCTCGATCAACTGCTGGCCGACACGGAAGACATGATCATCGTCGGCCGCACGATGGGGCGGATTGCGACGAACGAGCGTTTGTTGCTCGCCGTCCCGCCGTACGCGGACCGGGAGGTGGGATTTCCGGGAATGGCTCAGGCGTTCAAGAGCCTGGCGCAGCATGCGGGGCTTACGCTCGTACTTGTAGCCACCGAGGATACCCTCCGCACCCTTACGCCTCGGATGGATCAGACCCCGCCCACGATGGATATTGAAACATGGCCGCTTCATGCCTGGGCGGATCTTGTGGGGACCCTGGATGAGCAGGCGACGCCGTCGGACATCGTGGCGCTTGTGAGCGAGCGGGAGGGATCGGTGGCGTGGCGGCCGTCCTTGCGCCGCTTGCCGGGGGTGCTCACCCGGCGGTTCGAAGAGAATACGGTCTTGACGGTCTACATGGGGGAGGCTCCCCTCCCCCGTCCGAGTGCGGCCCGCTCCTACGAACCGGTCGAATCACTCGCCCCGTTCCTCCGTCCCGAGCACATGGTTGTGGAGCTGGAGGGGGAGGGGAAAGACGCTATTGAGCATCTTCTCCGTCAACCTGATCTTCTGAGTGAGGACGCCTTCCTTGTGGAGGCCCTCTGCACGACTCCGGAGTACGCCCCGGAGCTGCGGCCGGGCGTGGCCCTGTATTCAACGCACACCGACCGGGTCAAAGCCACCCATCTTCTCGTGGGCACCCGTACGTCGGGGCTTCGCCTGCCGGATGCGAGCCGGCCGGTCCACCTTGTCTTCGTACTGGTCGGTGGGAGAGCAATGGGATCGGAAGCGTACGTGCAATTGCTCTCAGAGATTACGCGCCTCGCCCAGTCGGAGCCGCTCCTTGACGCAGTGCGTGATTGTACCGATGCCGACGAACTACAGCAGGTGGTGATGGGGCATCTGCATCGGACGAACGGGAACGGACCGGTGGCGGCAGGGGCGCACGGCGGCTGAGGGGCGGCTGGGGCCGACGACCTCGACCGTTCGGTCGGATCCTGAGCGTTGCTGCAACGCGTGGGCGTCTTTGTTCGTACCCGTACTGATTTTCATTACTCGTCCCGCCCATGTCCTACACGACCCTCGACGCCATCGCCACAGGGAATCCGCCCCTTCGCCGCTCCCAGCAGGAGGCGGCCCAGTTTATGGCGGAAATCGAGCGGCTTCCCGACGCCCTCCAGAACCGGCTGCCGGCCGTCTATCGTGGCTCGGCCATCGACCACCGGTACACGTGTGTTGCGGACTACGGGCGCCAGGACCCGTCCGAATTTACCTTTTTCCCGGAGGACTGGAGCCTGGAGCCCGCGCCGACCACCGAGGAGCGCAATGAGCGCTACCGGGAGGCCGCCATTCCGCTGGCTGAGGATGTGGGCCGTCGGGCCCTCGATCGGGCCGACGTGGCGCCGGAGGAGATCACGCACGTGGTGGCGGTCAGCTGTACGGGCTTCTTTGCCCCAGGGCTGGACGTGGAACTGGTGAAGCGACTCGATCTGCCCGCGACCACGCAGCGCACGTTCATTGGTTTCATGGGCTGCTACGCCGCCTTCAACGCGCTACGGGTGGCGCACGGCTTCTGTCAAAGTCAGCCCGATGCCCGCGTGCTCGTTGTGTGCACCGAGCTGTGCACGCTCCACTTCCAGATCGACAACTCGCTGGAGAGCGTGATCGTGAACTCGTTGTTCTCCGACGGGGCTGCAGCGGCGGTGCTCAGTGCTCGCGATGGGGCCGACGCTGCCGGCCGCCTGGCGTATGCGGATGGACGCTGTCAGCTCGATGACGACTCGATGGACGACATGACCTGGGCCATCGGCGACACCGGGTTTAAGATGGGTCTGTCGTCGCGCGTGCCGGACGTGGTGGGTAACAACCTCCCCACGTACGTCGACAACCTGCTCGCGCCACACGCCCTGACGCCCGATGACCTCGACTTCTGGGCCGTTCACCCTGGTGGGCGGCGGATCGTAGAGGGGGCGCAGGAGGCGCTCGGCCTCTCTGATGACGACGTGGCCGAGAGCTTAGGGGTGCTGCGCGACTACGGAAACATGAGTTCGCCCACGGTGCTCTTCGTCCTCAAGCGCATTCTCGATCAGGGGGCGCAAGGGGATGGGGCCCCGCCCGACCGGGGCGTGGCGATGGCTTTCGGACCCGGCCTTACGATCGAAGGTGCCCTTTTTCAGCGGGTGTAATCCCGCCAGGTCCTGAGATTCGTTGTGCGTTAGGGGCGCCGTACAAACCCAATCGGGAAAAGGGCTAGCGTGGCAGCCTGCGCGTTTGGGTGCGAGGGCGAATGGTGTCGTTTGCACGCCCATCCGTCCGCACCCCCCCACACGTAGAAGGCTACTTCTCCAGGCCCGGGCTCCGGTTCAGGAATTCGTCGTAGAGCTCGGTCTGCCGGTTTTCGAGGGGGAGCTTGTACCCGTCGATGAAGAGGTGTTGCACGTCGGTCTCCGGCTGGAAGGGATCGCCGTTCGCGACGAAGAGGTTGGCGCGCTTTCCGGTCTCAATCGTGCCCACCAGATCGTCCACGCCGAAAAGGGTGGCGGGGGCGGTGGTCACGGCGCGCAGAGCCTCCGTCTTGCCGAGGCCGTGGGCGGCCGCAAAGCCGGCGTGAAAGACGAGGTTGCGCACGTTTTCGGTGTTGCCCGTGCGAAGGGCCACGTCTACGCCCGCGTCGTGGAGGAGACCCGGATTGGCGTAGGCCTTATCGTACCGGTCGCTGTCGCGGCTGGGGGGCTGCATCACGGAGCCGACGAGCACCGGCACGTTTGCTTCAGCGATCTCATCCGCCACGCGCCAGCCTTCCAGCGCCCCGCTCAGGATCACCTGGTCGAGCACGCCGCGCTCCTCTGCCCAGTCGAGGGCCGCGGAGATGTCGGCGGCGGCATTGGCCGAAATCAGGAGCGGCTGCTCGCCTCGGACGACCGGGAGGAGGCTTTCCATGGCCGGCACAACCTCCGGCTGGCGTCGCGTCTCCGGCTCCACGCTGATGGCCGAGTCGATGCTTGCGTAGCGCTCCGCCGTATCCCACACCTCGTTCAGCTTGTCGAGCGCCTCCTGGGCTTCGTCTTCGATGGTCTCGCGGGAGCGGTCATCGGAGGGGCCTTGCCGGCCCACCGACGGAAAGTCAAGCTTTGTGAGCGTCACGTCGCCCACCTGCATCTGCTCGGGGGTGTAGCCGTGGAGGCCGATGAGCGTGGCCGTGCCCGGCAACATTCCGTCCTCCGGCTCCGCGATGACAGACGTAATGCCGTGGACGCGCGTCGTGGGGATGTGGACGGAGTTTGGGTTGACTGCGGTCAGGGCGTTCATGTGCGCAGACAGGTCGCCGACCTCGGCAAAGTCCTGCGTTTCAGGGAGGGACCCGACCTCCTGGAGGCCCAGATGGGTGCCGCTGTCAATGAAGCCGGGGTAGACCGTGTGTCCCGAGACATCAACTCTCTCTGCGTTCTCAGGAACGGACACGTTCGGCCCGACGGCGGCAATAGAGTCGTCGCGAATCACGACGGTCCCGCTCTCAATCGTATCGGACGGGGCGGTAATGATGCGGGCATTGGTCAGGGCATACGGCCCTTGGGCGCCGGGGGCCTTTTGGGCGTGCGTCGCGTAGGGGACGGCCAGAAGCCCCGCGAAGGCCATCGCGAGGAGCCAGAGGCCGACAGGGCGGGGCCGAAGGAACGAAAGAGAAGGCATAGGGAGCATCATCGGGTCAGCAAGCAGTCGGGAGCGCAGGAGGGAGGAGCGGTTAGTCTGCATTTTCGAGGGTTACGCCGTGGTGCGTGGCCTTCAGGTGCGTCACGCCCTGAAGGCAACTGTGCGCCGCGTGGCGGCTGTACCCGTCCCGGGCAAGATCGACCGTGCCCTCAGGATCAACGCGAAGGCGCATGTCATCGGAATCATCCGCGTGATCAAAGCGCACGACACCGTCGACGTACGTGCGCTGGGGTTTCGTATAAACAGACAGCGGGTGTTCACTAAAGATGGCGAGGTCAGCATCTTTGCCTTCCTCGATCGAGCCCACCTGGTCGTCAATCCCGAGCTGCCGGGCAGGGTTAATTGTGATAAGAGAAAGGGCCTCCGTGTCCGACAAGTCGCCGTAGCGCTGGGTCTTGGCGGCCTGGAGATAGAGGTCGCGCTGTTCGCCGGGGATGTCGGAATTAATTGAGGCGTTCACGTCGTTCTCAGTGAGAATGGCGGCGTTGTAGGCCGTGGAGTAATACACCTCAAACTTGTACGCCCACCAGTCGGAGAAGACGGTCGCGCCGGCCCCGTCATCGCCAAAGGCGGCCAATTCCGGCGCGATCTTAAACCCTTCGTTTACGTGATGGAAGACGAGGTCCTGTACCCCAAAATCCTCGAGTACGTTCATGAGCATCAGGAGCTCGTCGGCACGGTAGCCGTGGGCCTGCACCAGGATGTCGCCCTGTAGGACTCCGGACAGCATCTCCAGGCGCTCGCTGTGCTCCGGCGGACGATCGCGGTCGCCGTCCTGGTAGGCCTGTTTTGCCTCCATGTAGCGCTCGGCCTCGGTAAGTGCCTCGCGGATCACTTGCTCCACGCCCATGCGGGTGCCGGGTACCTGATCCCGGCCTTCGCCGTAGAGTCCGGTTGGGTTTTCTCCGAGGGCAAATTTCACCGTTCGCGGTGCGCCGTCCATCTTAAGGCGATCGGGGGTGGGCGTCCCGTAGCGCAGCTTGATGGTTTCGTTGCGGCCCCCGATGGGGTTGGCCGAGCCGTGCATGACGTGCGCCGTGGTGACGCCCCCGGCCAGCGCGCGGTAGATGCCCATGTCGTAGGGATCGAGTACGTCGCCGACCCCCACCTCGGCCGTGACCTGGTTGGTGGCCTCGTTGACGTCGCTGATTGCCATGTGCTGGTGGGCCTCCACAATGCCGGGCATGACGTACTCGCCGCGAGCGTCGTAGACCTCCACGTCGTCGGGCGCCGAAATATCCTGCCCGACCTCGGCAATGGTGCCGTCGCGCACCAGGATGTCGCCATTTTCGATGGGGCCGTTCGTGACGGTGAGCACCGTGGCATTTTGGATGAGCCAGTCGTTCGGCGCGTCGTCGCGCAGCAAGTCTTGCGCCGCAGCGGGGGCAGCGGTCCAGACGGCGGCGCAAAGCACGCCAAGCACAACCAGCCGGCGGAGGAGGGAAGGGGACGTCATGGGGAGAACAGAGTCCGAATCGCGAGAAAACATCGTGGGAAGGAGGCGGGCGGGGGACATGGCGAGGGCGGGCGCAGCGTCAGGAAGCGGAGCCATCAGTGGCGGGCGACGGTTCGTCTGGGCCTATTCTTGCGATGCGTCCGGTGTGCTCGTGCGCTCGCCCGTGATGGAGAGCGTGGGGCCCGGGGTGGAGACGGAGCCCTCGAAGGTGTCGTCCTCCACCGTCACGGTCATGGACAGGGAGGGGCCTTCCGAGGAGGGGACCGTGAAGGACAGCGTGGTTCCGTCGAAGGAAATCGATTCCAGATCGGTTTCGTCGCCCTGCGAGTTTACGATCGTGCCCTCCAGGCCCGAGTCGTCGCCCTCAAACGTAAGGGTCCCGGTGCGGTCGCCCTGGGGGGTTTCGAGGGTGTACGACCAGGTGCCGACGACTTTCGAGACCTCGCCGGTCACCTCGCCCTCTTCGGACGCGTCGCTGCTGTAGTCGTAGAGCTGTCCGTCCACGAATACGTGCTGCACATCGGTGTCCTCGGCAAAGTAGGAGCCGTCGGTGACCACCAGGTTGGCGATCTTTCCCTCCTCAACGGTTCCGAGTTGAGCGCTCAGGCCGAGAATGGACGCCGGCCGGGTGGTGAGGGAAGCGAGGGCTACGCTTTCGGGCAGGCCTTCCTCGATCATGGTGTGCACGTTTTCCCGGATGTCGCCGGCGTCGACCTCTCGGGTTGTGAAGCCGAACTGTAGGCCGGCGTCATGCAGGGTGGCAGCCGTCTGGAGGTAGTCTTGGCGCTCCACGGCGTGGCGGAGCTCCAGGTTGGCCTCTTCCTCTGCGACGGTCTCGTAGGAGGGGACGGTGAACTCGGGGTTGTAGTCCCGCACGGGGGCCTCGGTCGTGTCGGCAATTGTTGTATCGTCCTCGGCGGTGCGGGTGGGTTCTTCGGGCAGGTCGAGTGTGAGGAAGAGGGGCGCGTCGGTGGACTGGAGGGCATCGATCGTGGCGTGACTTTCAGCCAGTCCGGCCAACACGAGCGGAAACCCCAGCTCTTGCTGCAGGTCGAGGACGCGGTGGATGGAGAGCGCATCGTCGGCGTAGTAGGCCAGCGGCTGGTCGCCATCCAGGACGGGAAAGAGGGCGCTGTGGGCCGGGTCCTGCGGCGGGCGGGACTGGCCGGTGGGATTGCGATCGTAGGCCGCTTCCAGTTCCTGCCGCCGGTCGGCTTCCCGGTAGAGCTGGCGCATCTGGGCAATGACAGCCATCGTAGTGGCCGGGTACACGTAGCCGTCTGCGGTTTGAAGCTGGGCGAAGAGCGTCTGGTCGGTATTTAGGACCATGTCGTTGCCCGTGTCGCCGCCGTACAGGGCGATGGCGCCAGAGCCGGGGAGCATTTCGCCCTCGGGCACGACGTGCCCGGCGGTGAATCCGGACTCGCGAAGGGCCTCCAGGTCCGACGCGTCGGGGCTCAGGAACGAGCGGACGGATCGGTCGGGCTGAATGCCTGCTGCGTCGTGCGGAGGATCGCCGGGGTCGATCTCCTCGCCGTTGTCTTCCTCGTCCTCCGGCATCTCGACGCCGGCGTGGGAGAGGCCGTCGATGAACCCGGCGTAGACGACAAGCGAGTCGGCCGCAATGCGATAGGCGTCGTAGGGGACCTCCACGTCAGGCCCAACGGCCTCGATGATCCCGTCGCGGACGACCACTGTGGCGGATTCGAGGACATCGCCTGGGGCCTGGACGACCTGTGCGTTCTCCAGGGCGTAGGTGTCCGTGACGTCGGGGACGGTGAAGTCGTCGTCCTGCGCCTGGGCAGGAGGGGCGGCCGCCAGAAGCACGGCGAGGACAAGCAGGCCGAGGCGGCGGAGGGGGGAAGCGGTCATTCCGGGGCGGACGGTCGGTGGAAGCAATCGACAGACGACCCCAACATAACGGTGAAGAATCCCAGTGTCATCCGCTCCATCGTGCGACGGTGCAATTCGTCGCGCCGGAGCGCCGATCCGACGATCGATGGGGGCTCTACCGACGGTCGGATGGGCTTCACACGAGCGAAGCGCTGTGACTGTCGGGAACGAGCGCTCCTGGAGTGCGACTGATCCAATAAATCAAGTTTGGAGCGACGATGGTGCGGGTTTTGAGTCCTATTTTCCAGGTTCTGAATGGATTCCTTAGTCGACAATCGGTCCACAACGAATTGCGCGTGGCCTCGATGTGCCGAGGGAGACCGGGACCCTCTACCGCGACATGCGACGGAACGCTACGCTTGAAACAGCAGAGGAGGGGTCGCTGGAATGAGCGACCGCCCGTCGTCGGAAGTATGGGCGAGTTCCGCTGTGTCCTGACGTTTGACAATCGCGGTCACTTCTTCTGCCAACCCCGGAGCCTCCTCGGTC